>NZ_JBXWSL010000023.1:0-43665 GCF_059613425.1 Ruegeria sp. BHSA123
TGATCCGAACCGTGGCCCGACGGGCAAGGGCGTGGCCAAGTATCAGGCCCTCAAACACACCTGCCTGGCGTGCCAGTCGAAGATGAAGTGCTGCCCAAACGCCGATGCTCGCAAAATCACCCGCGAAGAACATGAAGACGCACGCGATGTGGCACGCGCCATTCGCAAAACGCCCCAATACAAAGTCTCGGCAAAGCTCCGAAAGAAGGTTGAGATGCTGTTTGCCCACCTCAAACGCATTCTCGGGCTGGGACGACTCCGATTACGTGGCCCTTGTGGTGCAACCGACGAATTCCTCCTCGCCGCCACCGCCCAGAACCTCCGAAAACTGGCCAAGATCTTTCCCGCACCGCAGCAAACGAGCAAAGCCTGACAAGAAAGGCACTCGCGCTCAGTTCGGTACGCCTCTCTCTGCGCCAGCAACACGTTGTTTTTCAACAATATCGGCTCGAAGCGGTCCTTCGCTGCACCAAAATCGAACGTCTGATAGTTGGCGGCAATTTTCGAACTTCTCAATCTGAGCACAAAAGGAAAGAGGCTGAACTCTCAACCTCTTTCAACATTTACCTATAGGGCCTTGGCCGCTGGGCCCCTTTCTTTTTGCCAATCCGCAGCTTCTTTAGCCGTCCGCTAAATACTCATCTTATAGTTGTATGTCATTAAATGCACATACAAGTGCGTTGTTTCAAAGTGCGATCTGCGCTAGGCCTATTTACTGTTGAGACGAAAAAGCCCGGCACATTCGCGCCGGGCACTGACTGAAAGGACTTTGTGGAAGCTCATATGCGCACACTCACAACGCTGGATTGAGCAACCTAATCAGGCTTCTAGTCTAAGTAAACGGGGATGAGTGTCAACATGGGACTGGCTGGTTGGTATTGCGATCAGTGTGGTTCAAATGGTCGCGGACAGGCGGCGGTTGGCACAGAAAACTACAGGTAACACCATGACGGAAATCTCGAAACTCACCGAACTACGCAAATTGATGCAAAGCATGGAGCGGACGCTTGGGCTGGAAAAACTATCTCCGGTTGAGCGCGACATCTATTACGCCGCGGAAGAGCTTTCAAAATCCACTCAGGAAGTGCGTACGTTCGGGTTGATCGAGCATACGCTGGTCCAAAGCATTTCGCGCCCAACGTTTTTTCGCGCGCTGAAATCGCTGGTCGAAAAAGGCTATCTTTCACAAAGTGGCAGCGCCAATCGCGGGCGGTACATCGTTCATGCCCCCAGATGACGCGCCCCGTGCGTGCACGGTGATGTGATCGCGATGCGCGGCTGGGCGACTGACACCCTTGCGGCTTCACTGGCTTATGTTCTGGCGTCGATACTGACCTTCGCTGTGCTGATGCCAATGCAGAACGTGTTTTTTCCGGAATACCCAAGCCGGGCGAGCCTGCTGTTTTTGCCGCATGGCGTACGGGTTCTGTCGGCCTGGCTGTTGGGGTGGCGCGCAATATTCGCATTGCTGCCGGGAGTGTTCATCGTCTTTGCCTATCTGGCGGGAACGGATGTTTTCCTGCCCACCCGCCTGCTGGCAATTGCTATCGCCGTCCTGACGGTTCCTGCGGTTTTCTATCTGCTGAAGGCTGTCGGATGGGACCTGTTCCCCAACCCGAACCGCAAACCCTGCTGGGTTTGCGTTATGGGCGTGGGCATAGCCACATCCTTTCTGGTCTCTGGCCTGACCAATCTGGTCTTTGGCAGTGCAACGGTTGAGTACATCGCGTTCCTGATCGGCGACATTTCGGGCCTGTTCTTTCTGATGCTGGGTCTGTATTTCGCGTTCCGGTTTGCAGACAGGCGACCGGACTAGAGCTTCAGCCCATCAGGCCACGCCGCAGTAGGTTCACGCCCGCCACCAGCAAAACGAACAGCGTGGCCTTGCGAAAGCTGGCCTGATCGATGCGGTCCTGCAGTTTCAATCCGACCCACATCCCTAGAATGGCAGGAACGATCAGGATTACTGAAAACGGGACCGTTTGCACGCGCAGAAAACCGGACCAGACATGCGCGGCCAGCAGCATGACCGCCCCCAATCCATAGATGACACCCTGAATTCGGATCTGCTCGGCCTTCGGGGTATTCAAGGCCGTCAGATATGCAACTGTGGGGGGACCCCAAATGCCCGACATGCCACCCACGAACCCGGCGACACCACCAACAACGGCCTCAACACCGGTTGATGGATGATTTAGCACCAGCCTGACGCCCAGAACCTGCACAAGGGCGAAGAAGGACACGAACGCGCCGATCAGCAGCAGGAAGACCGAGCCGGGCACCAGCGTGACCAGCTGTGCGCTCAGCACCAGAAAAATACCGCCAACCACCAGGAACACCCGAAACCGGCGAATAGAGCTGAGTGCGGCGCTGGCGCCCCCGCGAAAAGCCTGAACGCCATTGGTGACAAGGGTCGGCAGGATCAGCCCCGCCAAGGTCAGATCCGGCGGCAGAAACGAATTCAGGCCAGATACAAACACCATGGGCATGGCAAATCCAACCATGCCCTTGACCCACCCGGCGGCAAAGGCAACGGCGATGGCAAGTAACAGCTCTTGCGGCGACAGAAGGGAAAACAGGTCCATGCCCTCTAGATATCATCTGGATTTTCTTCTGCATTGCAAAAATGTTCAGGTAATTTTTGAACTTTTTAACGGCATAATTAGTATTTTTGTTGCGCTGCACGTGCAGCATGATATGACCAGACGACCGAGGAAAGGACGCGATTCATGGCCCATGACGGACAGGATATGACCCAAATGACAACTGATGCAGTATTGCCCGATCTTCTGGATTTGACGCGAGCCGCCGTGCCTGCTGTGGACGCCGTTTTTGAAAAAGCCCGCGCATCCGTGCGTGGCATGGTGACCGCTGAAGGCCGGGTCTCTGGCGCATTGATCGAAGCAAATCAGACCGCTGCGCATGGTCTGGCCTGGCTGGCGACTTATTCGCAGTCGCTGCAACAGATGCAGCGCTGGGCAGAAGCGCTGCAAGCCGATGGTAAATTTGGCGAGACCGAGCAGTTGCTGCACCAGATCGCGTTTGGCGAATATCTGCACCAGGTGGCGGGCGGTATTCCGATGAACCAGGGCGAGGTGGTGCGTCTTCAGGATATGGGCCTTGGCTGGGATGCGCTGTCGGGCTTTCAGTCGACCGAAGTGCAGACCCTGATGGCGCGGGCCAATTCTCAGGCTGCGCGCAGCCGTCTGGTTGCGCTGATGCAGGATCAGGCCGGAGCTACGATGTTCGGCGCGTCCGGTCTGGATGAAGAGCTTGAGATGATCCGGGACCAGTTCCGCCGCTACGCGCTGGAAAAGGTCGAACCAAACGCGCATGACTGGCACCTGAAGGATGAACTGATTCCGCTGGAAATCATTGAAGAACTGGCGGAAATGGGTGTTTTCGGCCTGACCATCCCCGAGGAGTTCGGTGGGTTCGGTCTGTCCAAAGCATCAATGTGCGTGGTGTCCGAGGAACTGTCGCGCGGCTATATCGGCGTTGGTTCGCTGGGTACCCGATCCGAGATTGCGGCCGAGTTGATCATCGCAGGCGGCACCGACGCGCAAAAGGCACAGTGGCTGCCAAAGATTGCCAGCGCCGAGATCCTGCCGACTGCCGTTTTCACGGAACCCAACACCGGTTCAGACCTTGGCAGCCTGCGTACGCGCGCGGTCAAGGACGCGAATGGCGATTACAAGATAACCGGCAACAAGACCTGGATCACCCACGCCGCGCGGACCCATGTGATGACCCTGCTGGCTCGGACCAACCCCGACAGCACCGACCACCGCGGCCTGTCCATGTTCCTGGCGGAAAAGACACCGGGCACTGACGAGAATCCCTTTCCCACCCCCGGCATGACCGGTGGCGAGATCGAGGTTCTGGGCTATCGCGGCATGAAGGAATACGAGCTGGGTTTTGACGGCTTCCATGTCAAGGGTGAGAACCTGCTGGGCGGAGAAGAAGGTAAAGGTTTCAAGCAGTTGATGGAAACCTTCGAAAGTGCGCGCATCCAGACCGCCGCCCGCGCCATCGGCGTGGCACAGTGTGCGCTGGACATCGCCATGCAATATGCGATCGACCGCAAGCAGTTCGGAAAATCCCTGATCAATTTCCCGCGCGTGGCCGGCAAGCTGGCGATGATGGCGGTCGAGATCATGATCGCGCGTCAGCTGACCTATTTCAGCGCATGGGAAAAAGATCACGGCCAGCGCTGTGACCTTGAGGCCGGTATGGCCAAGCTGCTTGGTGCGCGTGTGGCCTGGGCTGCGGCGGACAACGGGTTGCAGATTCATGGCGGCAACGGCTTTGCGCTGGAATACAAGATCAGCCGCGTTCTGTGTGACGCGCGTATCCTTAACATTTTCGAAGGGGCTGCTGAAATTCAGGCACAGGTCATCGCACGACGTCTGCTCGGGTGACCCATTCCGGCAGTCCTGTTTCCCCGACTGGCCCGGCGCTTGCGCCGGGTCTTTTTCCTGTTTTGTACAATCTGTACGCGGTCCGAACCATGCAGAGTACGTTTTGTACAAAGCAAACCATCGCCCCTCGTGGCCCGCGTGACGGTCACAAATGACCCACGTGTTTCAAAACTTCCCCCTTTGATCCCACCCCTTTCACCGGTAGAGCATCAGCCGAACACGAGACGTCGCAATTAACTTTTGGGATAACGCATGACCCGACCTTTCCTTGCTATGTGTGCTGTTCTTGCGGCTCTTGCTCTGGCGGCTTGCACCACCTCGCAGCCGACGGTGAGCCGGAGTGATGTGGACGCGCTGGCGCAATCGATCCGGGGGCTTGGGGCGGAGGTCGATCCGGCCGAGGCACAGCAAGCGGCCACGATTGCCTATGCCTATTCGCAGCAGCTGAAGCAGGACTGGAATGTCACCGACCCGGCGATCATCCACAACGCCAAGATCATCAACGGGTTCCGCGAAAAGGGCCTGTGCAATGACTGGGCCGAAGCGATGACCAAACGCCTGCGGCAGGAGAATTTCCGGACGCTGGATCTGCATTGGGCCACGTCACCGCCGACCCCGTTTCGCATCATCCACCATTCGGCATCGATCAGCGCCAAGGGGGACACGATGTATGATGGCATCATCCTGGACCCCTGGCGCAACAGCGGTGTCTTGTTCTGGGCGCCAGTGCGCGAGGATACACGATACAACTGGGCACCCCGGCTGGAAGTGCGCGAGCGGCTTCTGAACGGGTCTTTGCCCTACTGACCCGGTTCCGCAGTTACGGCTGATACGCTAGAACCCTGCCATGACACGCCTGATCCTGACCCTGCCTTTGATGGCCCTGTTTCAATGCGACAGGGATGAAACCGTTGCCGCCTATGGCGCAGCAGACCGGACATGGGCGCTGCAGGAGATCGACGGACAGCCCTTTGCCGCCAGCGCCCTGCTGCGGTTCCCCGAAGAGGGCAGGATCGCCGGAAATGCCCCCTGCAACAGCTATGACGGCACGCTGAACGCGCCCTACCCGTGGTTCGAAATTCAGGACCTGAGAGCAACGCGGGCCGCCTGCGCCGGGCTTGAGGCCGAAGGGGTCTATTTCGCCGCCCTTTTGGCCATGACCCAATCCGAAGTGTCGGGTGATGTGCTGATCTTGCGCAATGAGGACGGGCACGAGATGGTGTTCACAGCCGCCGAGTGACCTGATCCACGAACCGCGCGCGCGCCTCGGGCAGTGGGTTATGCCCCAGCGCGGGGGCGACGCGGTGGTTCAGGAAATATCCGGTTGTGCGCAAAGCTTCGGCAATCTCGGCATCCGGCGCGGTGCCTTCACCCCGCAGACAGGGCGGCAGCGGCAACATCTTGTCTGCCCATTCCCCGACCCCTTTGGCACTGACGGCGCGCCCGGTCTTGGGCGACAAATAGACCAGCCCCTCGGTCGTGCCGGTCGCGGCGCAGGCGGTCAGGTCAAGGCCAAAGCCAAGTTCGTCCAGCAACGCCAGTTCCCATCGCAGGTAGGCCAGCGGCCAGATCTCATCCTGTCCCAACAGGTCCATCAACCGCTCGGTTCGGGTATAGAGCGCCGGGTGCGCTTCCCGCTCGGGCAGGCAGAAGGACAAAAGCGACACGACGGCGTTCAGCCCGGACAGGGCCAGCCGCCCGGAAAACGCCGCCGCCGCGCGCGAGCGCAGGGGTTCGACCTGAAAGGTGCCGATATGTTCCTCCAGCCGCGCACGCCACAGCACATCCAGTTGCGCGCCGGGTTGCAGGATGGGTGCGATCTTGCGGCTGGTCCCGCCCCGCACCACACCAGCATGACGCCCGTGGGATTCGGTAAAGACCTCGATAATCGCCGAGGTTTCGCCGTGGCGGCGAGAGGTCAGTAGGATGCCGTGATCGCGCCAGTCCAATTCGGGGTCCTGTCCGTGATAAGTTGTGGTGTTCCCAGAAAATCGTGAAGGGTTCCGTTCTGCAATGGTTTTGCGCATCAAACGCGGAAAGATAGGTGAAACGCTTGGTCCGACGGCAGGGGACTGGGCATTTATGCGGACAACCCGGACACCGTTAAATGCGACACGATGGGATTTGTCACCTGAGTCAACAGCGTTTCACCGACGGGGAAACCGCCTTTCGGCATTGCTTATTAGCGTATGGTTTGTTGCCCAGATTGATTTGAAAACAGGAAACGCCTCTTCGTGGAACAGCGTGTGGGCAGCGCCACCGTCACCGTCGTCAAGTAGATCCGCTATGGCCTTGGACAAGGCAATAAGACCCAGCATCTGCTGCGCGTTATCGGCCATCCTTGCCTTTTCCTCGTCGCTAAGGTCTTTGTTCGATTGAAGTCGTGCGAGAAGCCGGTTTGCCTTCGGTAAATACTGGTTTTTGGCAACCTCTCTGAGGTTTTCAGCGTATGACAGGCCCACTGCGATTTCTCTGGCCATCCATCCGCCTTCAAATGAAATTATTGCCGTTGTCATCAAGAAATGCAGGTGACGACTATCATGTTCCGCTTCGCGAAAAAGCCGGAGCGCATTTTGAGTCCGTATCATTTCGGCGCGCTCACCAGAAGTGTCCTGCGCTGAAGTTACCGACGTGCCAAGTGCCAGAATAACAGTAATTATCGCGATAGCGGGCAGCAGTCTATTCACATTCGCCTTCCCCTGATTCAACCACGATAGTATAGCACATGCCGTCGCTTAAGTCCGCTCTGGCCTCAAAGCCGACATGCGTCTGGCCCGCTACTCCAGCCCCTCTTCGCCCAGCAGGTGTCGGCCTTGCCGGTCTTCAACCTCGATCACCCAGAGGTCGGGGTCAAAGCTGCGCTGGCGCTGGATGGCATGATCCACGTCGCCCTCGGGGCCAGAGGAAAGTTCGACCCATGTGCGTTCACCGCTCATCAGATCAAAGCTGCGTTGAAAGGCGGTGGCCTGCCCGTCGAGCGTGTTGAGCTTGACCAGAACCGCGCCCGCGGTGTCATCGCCATGGGCCACGACAAAGGCGGGGATTTCCTGAAACCGGAGCCGCGTCAGATAGGCGTGCACCCAGAAATCGGCGGTCAGGCGGGTCATGCGTTGCCGTCTTTGAAATCCAGACCCATTTCCGAATAGCGCTCGGATTCCTCAAGCCAGTTGGGCCGGACTTTCACTTGCAGGAACAGGTGGATCTTGCGGTCGAGGAACTCTTCCAGTTCCGCCCGCGCGGCCTGACTGACGGCCTTGATCGTCTCGCCCTTCTTGCCCAGAACGATGCCCTTGTGACCGTCGCGCATGACATAGATGATCTGATCGATTCTGGCCGAGCCGTCCTTGCGTTCTTCCCAGGTCTCGGTCTCGACCGTCAGTTGGTAGGGCAGTTCCTGATGCAGGCGCAGGGTCAGCTTCTCGCGCGTCATTTCAGCGGCGATCATGCGCAGGGGCAGATCGGCGATCTGATCTTCGGGATACAACCACGGGCCTTCGGGCAATTCGCCCGCCAGCCATTTGCGCAGGTCGTCGACGCCGTGGCCTTTTTCGGCCGAGATCATGAAAGTTTCGGCAAAGGGGTAGCGCGCGTTCAGGTCGCTGGTCAGCGCCAGCAGTTTCTCGGACGGCACCTTGTCGATCTTGTTGATCGCCAGCGCGATGGTGCGGCCCTGCCCGATCTCGGCCAGCCCTTCGAGGATGCGTTCAACCCCTTCGGTGATGCCGCGATGCGCCTCGACCATCAGCACGACGATATCGGCATCGGCGGCCCCGCCCCAGGCGGCAGCGACCATGGCACGGTCCAGACGGCGACGCGGTTTGAACAGACCCGGCGTGTCCACAAAGACCAGTTGCGCATCGCCTTCCATCGCAACGCCCCGGATACGGGCGCGTGTGGTCTGCACCTTATGGGTCACGATCGAGACCTTTGCCCCGACCATGCGGTTCAGGAGGGTGGATTTGCCTGCGTTGGGCTCTCCGATCAGGGCGATAAATCCGGCGCGTGTGGTCATGTGTCTGGCAATCCTGTCTGCAACTGCGCCCCCCTATAGCAGAAAGGGGCGGCGGGCCAGAGGGATTTGTCGCATTGCGGCCCTGCGTTTGCGGTGGCAGGACAGGCGCAGGTGCCCAGCCAGTTCCAGCCCGGCCGCAAATCCTTTCAATGAGGTTGTCATGAAACGTCGCGAGTTTCTTCTTGGAAGCGGCGCCGCCGCAGGTGCGTTTGGGTTGGGCGGATGGTCGCTGGCGGCAGGTGATGCAGCACAGGAACTGGTGCTGCAACCCGCCAGTTACCGGCTGCGAGAACAGCTTACCGCGGGGATGGTCAGCCTCTCGCCCGATGCGCCGCCGCCGGTTCTGTTTGGGCGACAGGGCGAGCCTATGCGGCTGAGTGTGCGCAATACGCTGCCGGATTACACTTCGATGCACTGGCACGGGTTGCGCATTCGAAACGAGATGGACGGGGTGCCCTACCTGACCCAGATGCCCATCGGCGAGGGTGAAAGTTTCACCTATGAATTCACGCCACCGGATGCGGGGACCTACTGGTATCACCCCCATTGCATGACGATGGAGCAGATGGCGCGCGGGCTGACCGGCGTGATGGTGATTGCCGAGCCGGAAGAGCCGGGGTTCGACAGCGAACAGGTGATCAATCTGCGGGATTTCCGTCTGGACGAGGATGACGCGTTCCTGCCAGCCTATACGGCGCGGGGTGCGGCGCGGGCGGGCACGTTTGGTACGGTGCAGACCGCCAACTGGCAGAGCACGGCGGTCTATGAGCACGCGGCGGGCAGTCTGGTGCGGCTGCGGGTGGTCAACACGGACACGACCCGCATCTATAAGCTGCATCCCGAGGGGGCCGAGACCCGGATCATCGCCTGGGACGGGCATCCGGTCGAGATCGATCTGCCGGTGCCAACGGCGGATGAACCGCTGTTGCTGGGCCCCGGTCAACGGGTGGATATTGCCGTCCGGATACCCGAGGGCGAAGGGCAGTCAGCGGAGCTGATGGCCAAGTTTCCCGGCCAGCCGCACCGCGCCATGGCGCGCATGCAGGCGACTGGCACATCAGCGGCGCGTGATCTGAGAGAGCTGCGCCCGCTGCGTGCAAATCCCGTTGCGCGCCCGGATCCGAACCGGGCGGAATTGCATGAGTTCGTCTTTGGCTGGACGCCGGAGGGCAGTGCCCCGAATGACGGGTTCTGCGGCACGCTGGGGTACAGTTTCTGGTCGATCAACCGCAAACCCTGGCCGGGTGATGCGGCGCAGGGCACCGGGCCGCTGGCGGTATTGGAACAGGGCAAAAGCTATGTCCTGCGGTTGCGCAACGAGTCGCCCAACCTGCATCCGATCCACCTGCACGGGCTGGCCTTCGTGCCGCTGCGATCCAACCTGCGCATCCTGCCACCACTGATGACGGACACCATGCTGCTGTTGAAGGATGAGGTGGCGGATATAGCGCTGGTGGCGGACAACCCCGGCGACTGGGCGTTTCATTGCCATGTGATCGAACATCAGAAAACCGGGCTGACCGGGTTCATCCGGGTGGTTTGAACGATGAAACCCGTCGGCCCGACACCGGACCGGCGGGTTGAACGGATCAGATCACGGGTGACGGCGCAGGATGGGGTTCAGCACGGCCACAAACACGATGCCGTACAAAACATGTCCGATCAGCGCGACCCATGTGATGCCGACAAAGTTCAGGAACGGCGGCAGACCGGCAAAGGTCGTGACACCTCCAATAGCAAATACCCACAGACCGAAACCATAGATTGCCGAGGCAACAAACATGTGGACCGGACCCAGAACCTTGACCCAGATTGGCTGGAAAACAAGGAACCAGCCCAAAGGATAGGCAATCAGACCGACAATGTAGAAATGCACGAAGAAGCCCAGAAAAGCGTTGCTGGGCAGGCCCAGACTGGACAGCAAACTCTGCGCCAGCCCTTCGGGTGAAAGGTTGGCCCAGCCGATACCTGGGCTGACGACCTGCCCCCAGAAATCGAAGGCCATGGTTGCCACAAACCCGGCAATGAACAGAAAGCCGATATTGACGAGCGAGAGTTTTGCACGTTGCATTGGATTGCCTTTATCCGTTGTTTCCCAAGTGCTTTGACCTGCCGTAGTCAGACTGATGCCAAAGCAGCTAACACCCAGATACATGTCTCGGGTCGTGGCGGATATAGTCTTCAAGTTTGATTGAAACTTGTGACAGGCCGGGCGGCAGCACCGATCAGCTGACCCGATCCAGCAACGCCTTGGCGGCCGCCTGTTCGGCCTGGCGCTTGGAGCCTGCGGTGGCTTGTGCCTCGGTTCCGTCCTGAAGGCGGGCGGCGATTGTGAAGACGGGGGCGTGGTCGGGGCCGCTGCGTTTGACCTCGACATAGCTGGGTGGTTTCTGGCCGCGCGCCTGCGCCCATTCCTGAAGCGCGGTTTTGGCGTCGCGGGCGTCGGCCTCGACCTTGTGGATACGGTCGCCCCAGAGGGCGAGAATGACATCGCGGGCGGCTTCGAACCCGGCGTCGCGGTAGATGGCGGCAATCACCGCCTCCATCGCGTCGCCCAGCAGCGCCTGTTTGCGGCGCCCACCCGAGAGCATCTCGGACCGGCCCAGTTTCAGCACCGCGCCCAGATCGATCTGGCGGGCGACATCTGCGCAGGCCTCTTTGCGGACCAGAGCGTTGAACCGGGGCGCAAGCTGGCCTTCGGAGGCTTTCTTGTCGGCCTCAAGCAGCGCGGTGGCCATGACAAGACCCAGCACCCGGTCGCCCAGAAATTCAAGCCGCTGATTGTCGGGCCGGGTCGACGATGAGACCGAGCCGTGGGTCAGCGCACGCACCAGCAGCTCGGGGTTGGCAAATTCATACCCCAAACGCTGCTGGAAAGCCTTTATCTCGGCTGAGAGCTTCAATTGACCGCCTTGAAGAAGCGATCCCCACGCCAGGTCCAGAAGAACAGCATGGACCGCCCGGCAGACGAGAACATGATCCGGTCGGCGCGACCGATCAGGTTTTCGTAGGGCACATAGCCAACCCCGCCAGCGGATTGCGGCAGGCGGCTGTCAGCCGAGTTGTCGCGGTTGTCGCCCATGAAGAAATAATGGCCCTCGGGCACAGTATAGATGCCGGTATTGTCCGAGCCCTGATTGCCGATATTCAGCACGTCATAGGTGACGCCGTTGGGCAGGGTTTCGATCAGGCGCGACTTTTCACAGGCGCCGCCAACACCGACGGGGCCGTTTTCACAGCGTGGGCGCAGTCGTTGCGGGCCCTGTGGTTCGGCGATTTCGGTGAATATGCCGTCAGGCTGTTGCGGAACCGGTGTGCCGTTGAGGATGATCTGCCCCTCGCGGACCTGAATGCGGTCACCCGGCAGGCCGATCAGGCGCTTGATATAGTCACGCCCGCTGACCGGGTGGCGGAAGACAATGACGTCGCCGCGCACGGGATCGCCGCCCCAGATGCGGCTGCCGTCGTCGCCCTGCATCCAGCCACAGAGATCTTCGGCGTCGATATTCAGGCCGACACTGGGGATGATCAGGCTGGGACATGAGGCGTAGGAATAGCCGTAGGCCATCTTGTTGACGAAGAGGAAATCGCCGATCAGCAGCGTCTGCTTCATCGAACCGGACGGAATCCAGAACGGTTGAAAGAAGAGGGTCCGGAACACGCCCGCGATCAGCAGGGCATAGACGATGGTCTTGATCGTTTCCCAGACGCCGCTTCCGGTTTTGGCTTCCTCGGCCATACTGCTCTCTCCAGTTCTCTGTGCTTGGCTTCGCTGCTACATGCGGGGGGGATGGGGTCAAGTCAAGGCTGTGTGACGTGATCTTGCAGGGGACGCGCCTCGATCACGACAAAGGCCTGTGCCCAGGGGTGGTCATCGGTCAAGGTGACGTGGATGATCGCCTCGTGCCCTGCGGGGGTCAGTTCGTTCAGGCGTTCGGCGGCCCAGCCGGTGACATGCATCACCGGCTGCCCGGTGCGCAGGTTGGTGACGGCCATGTCTTTCCACGAAATGCCCATGCGCAGGCCGGTGCCGAGCGCCTTGGAACATGCCTCTTTCGCGGCCCAGCGTTTGGCATAAGTGCCTGCGGTATCCGCGCGGCGTTCGGCCTTGCGCTGTTCGGTGTCAGTAAAGACACGGTTGCGGAACCGGTCGCCGAACCGGTCGAGCGTACCCTGAATGCGGTCGATGTTTGCAAGGTCTGTGCCGATGCCGAGGATCATGTGGCTCTCATTTCTCTGGTCGGGCCAATCAACGGCAATTGATGACCACGCGCAAGCGGTTGGTTGCCGCATTCCGTGATATACTTTACCGGAATGTTCAATTTTTACGTTGGTGCGGGGGACGCAATGTCGAAAATTCCGTTCATGGCAATCGCGGTGGCTGGCATTGTCGCAAGCACCGTTTCCCCCGCTTTTGCACAGGATTGCGGAACCGGGGAAACCCCCTGTCAGGTAGGAGAGTTGTCCTATCGGGTGGTTCTGCCCGAGGCCGCGCCCGAGCCGCCAGCTGTTATCTATCTGCATGGCTATGGGGCAACGGCGAATTCAGCCGTGAATCTTTCCGGCCTCGCGGCGGGCTTTACCGACCGCGGCATCGCCTTTATCGCGCCGAATGGTCAGGTCGACATTGGCAACCCCAAGGTGTTGGACTGGGGGGTGCATGATGGCTATCGCTGGCCGCGGGATGACCTGGCCGCGCTGGAGCAGATCAAGGAAGACGCCATTGCCCGTTTCGACCTGAACGCAGATCGCATTTTGCTGGCGGGGTATTCACGCGGCGGATCACTGGTTTGGGACAAGGCCTGCACGGATCATTCCTTTGCCTTTGCCTATGCCTCGGCATCAGGGGCCTTTTGGGAGCCAATGTGGCGGCGGTGCAGCGGCCCGGTTCACATGCATCATTCGCACGGATTTGCAGACCGCACCGTCCCGCTGGAGGGGCGTTTTGTGACCTTTGGGGACTATGATTTCGAACAGGGTAGCGTTTTGAAATCCATTGAAATTCTGACCAGAACCAATGGATGCGGGCAGATGGCGAACAGCGTTTCAACAGAGGGCGCATCCTGGCGAAAGAAGTGGAGCAAGTGTCAGGACGGCTCTGTCACCCTGGCGCTTGGGCCACATGGCCACGGCAGGCAGCCCGGTTGGGCAAATGCTGTTGCGGAATGGTTTCTGGAAATCTCGAGCGCGCCCTAGCGCCTCCACCGGCATTTGCGGAAATCAATTTGCCTGCTTTACCCCAACCGCACCGTCAGAATCTTGTAACTCGCCACGCCAAAGAACCCGGCAAAGGCGAAATCGAACCATCGGCGGGCGCGGCGGTAGGTGCGGACCATGCGGGCGGATGAGAACAGGAACGCATAGCCGATGAAGATCAGCAGCGATCCTGCGTACAGCATGGCGAAATAGCCCAGCAGCATCGGCAGGTTGGCATCGCTCGGCGCGACGATGGCATAGATCGACCCCCAGCTGAGGATTGCCTTGGGATTGGTCAGGTGGATCGCCGCACCTTTGGCAAAAACCGTGGGCAGCGTGCCGGTGACCGGTTTGCCCAATGCGACCTCATCATCCGAGGTCACCGCGCGTTTCAGGGCCTTCAGCGCCAGCCAGCCCAGATAGGCCACGCCGACATAGCGGATTACCTCGAACAGCCAGACATTAGCCAGCATGACCGCCGACAGGCCCAGCGCCGCGGCAATGCCCCAGGCGGCCGATCCGGCGCAGATGCCAAGGGCAAAGGCCAGCCCGGCGGTACGGCCTTCGGTCATGGCGGTTCCGGCAATGCCCATCGTGGCCGGGCCCGGAGAGCCCCCTGCCATCAGCCAGGCGAACCAGATGGCGATAAAGCCGGAGGTGATCACGCGCGCGCCTCGTCCATCAGGCGGCGCATCTCCCGAATGGCGGGGGTGAGACCCAGGAAGATCGCCTCACCAATCAGGAAATGCCCGATGTTCAGTTCCATGACCTCGGGGAAAGCGGCAACCGGCTTTACGGAGTCGTATGTCAGGCCATGGCCTGCATGGACCTCGAGCCCCAGTGAATGGGCAAAGGTGGACATCAGGCGCAGCGATTCAAGCTCGCGCGCGGCGGCGTCCATACGTCCTTCGGCATGGGCGTCGCAATAGGCACCGGTGTGCAGTTCGATCACCTCGGCACCGATGCGGTGCGCGGCCTCGATCTGACGCTGATCCGCGGCGATGAAGATCGACACGCGGCACCCGGCCTCGCGCAGGGGGGCGATGAAATGGGCCAGCTTGTTTTCCTCGCGCGCGACTTCGAGCCCGCCTTCGGTGGTGCGTTCCTCGCGCTTTTCGGGAACGATACAGACGGCGTGCGGTTTGTGGCGCAGGGCGATTTTCTGCATCTCTTCGGTGGCGGCCATTTCAAAGTTCAGAGGCACCGACAGAACCTCCATCAGCCCGTCGATATCGGCGTCCGAGATATGGCGGCGGTCTTCGCGCAGATGCGCGGTGATGCCGTCGGCGCCGGCCTCCTCTGCCAGCTTGGCGGCGCGCAGCGGGTCAGGATAGGCCCCGCCGCGCGCGTTGCGCACGGTGGCGACATGATCGATATTCACACCCAGACGCAGACGGCTTTCGGACATCATTTGGTTCCTTTTGCAGATTTTCGCCCCGACCTTAGCGATCTTGGCGCGGGACCGGCAGGTGTTTCTTCGGCCCGGCGTTTGATTTCTTCAAACTTTGCCTTGATCTTGGCGCGGCGGCGCAGCTGGTAGGTCAGGATCAGCGGCAGGCTGAGGTAGTAGCAGATGATGCCCGCCACGATACCGGGAATGATGCCGCCAATCATGTAGGGATAGAAAACGTCATCGTAGAACTGACCCAGCCCGTGCCAGTCGGCCACGCGGTCCGTGAACAGGGCAAGAAGATTGTCCTTGAGGTCGCCGATGGCGTCGGCAAACTTGCCCATCAGCCCCTGCGTGTCGCCTTCTTCATATTCGGTGCCCAGCAAGAAATGCCCGGTTTGCAGGCAGATCACCCCAATCGGGACATAGGTCAGGGGGTTGCCGAAGAACGTACCGCTAAGCGCGGCCAGAATATTGCCCTTGATCAGCCGCGCACCAATTGCGGCGACCAGAAAGTGCAGCCCATAAAACGGCGTAAAGGATGCGAAAACGCCCGCCCCGATGCCGCGGGCAATCCGGTCAGGGGAATCCGGCAGGCGGCGGACACGGTGTTTGACATAGTGGAAGGCGCGGGTCCATCCGCCACGCGGATAGACGAGTTCCGAAGCGACCTGAACAGGAGAGCGTCGGTCTCGGCGCTTGAATACCACCCGTGATCACCCCTTCTCAGACAGCCGCGGTCGCGGTTTTGGTCCGGTCCCGATAACGCTCGACCGCTGCAACGTCGCTTTCAGCCTCAAGCATCAGCATCAGCGAATGCAACTGTTCAAGGTCGCGCAGTTCGACATTGATCAGCAGGCGGTAAAAATCCGGTTTGCGGTCCACAAATTCCAGGTTCGAGATATTGGCCTTTTTCTCGCCGATCAATGTGCAAATGCGCCCCAGAACCCCGGCATCGTTGCCGATGGTCAGATCCAGTGTCGCCCCATAGACGGCCGGGTGCGTACCCGAATGCCAGTGCAGATCGACCCAGCGTTCCGGTTCGCTTTCATATTGGCTGAGCTTGTCGCAGTCGATGGCGTGCACCACAACACCCTTGCCCCGGTAGGTGATGCCGACGATCCGTTCGCCCGGCAGCGGCTGACAGCAGGGCGCGCGGTCGAATTTCTGGCCGGGTTCAAGACCGATCACGGCGCGCCGCAGCGGAATGGCGTCGCCGTCATCCTGAGCCAGTTCGGGATAAACGGCCTGAACCACCTCATGAGCGGTCAATTCGGCACTGCCCAGACGGGCCAGCAATTCATGCCGGTCTTTCAGGCGCAGGTGCTTGGCGGCGGTATCAAGCGCCTTGTCGGTGGCCTTGCGCCCCACATGGTCAAAGCCCGAGCGCGCCAGTTCCTTGCCCAGCTTGATGAACCGTTCGCGATCCACCTCGCGCAGGGCGCGGCGGATGGCGGTGCGGGCCTTGCCGGTGACAGCGATCTCAAGCCATGTGACCTGCGGTGTCTGCCCGTCAGCGGTAATGATATCGACCGACTGGCCGTTCTTCATCCGCGTCCAGAGCGGCACGCGAATGCCATCGACCTTGGCCCCCACACAGGCATGGCCGATCCGCGTGTGGATGGCATAGGCGAAATCGATCGGGGTCGCACCCCGCGGCAGTTTCACCACGTCGCCCTTGGGGGTGAAGCAGAAGACCTGGTCCGAATACATCTCGAGCTTGACGGCTTCGAGAAAATCCTCGTGATCATCCTCGTTGTCGAATTGCTCGGTCAGGTTGGATATCCATTTCGCCGGGTCGACGGCAAAGGGGTTTTCCGTGCGCACCCCGTCCCGGTAGGACCAATGCGCCGCAACGCCGGTTTCGGCCACGTCGTGCATCTGGCGGGTACGGATCTGAACCTCGACCCGTTTGCCATCGCGGCCCGAAACGGTGGTGTGAATCGAGCGGTAGCCGTTCGATTTCGGCTGGCTGATATAGTCCTTGAACCGCCCCGGCACCGCGCGCCAGCGCTGATGGATGGCCCCAAGCGTGCGATAGCAGTCTTCTTCCGTCTGGGTGATGATGCGGAACCCGTAGATATCCGAGAGGCGCGAGAAGCCCTGATCCTTTTCCTGCATCTTGCGCCAGATCGAATAGGGTTTCTTGGCGCGGCCGAAGACTTCGGCCTCGATGCCCGCCTTTTCCAGCTCGTGACGCATGTCGCCGGTGATGCGATGGATCACATCGCCGGTTTCACGTTGCAGCGTGATGAAGCGACGGATGATCGACTGGCGGCCTTCGGGATTCAGGACGCGGAACGCGAGGTCTTCGAGCTCCTCACGCATCCATTGCATCCCCATGCGGCCCGCAAGCGGCGCGTAGATATCCATCGTCTCGCGCGCTTTCTGAACCTGCTTTTCGGGCCGCATCGCCTTGATCGTGCGCATGTTATGCAGACGGTCGGCCAGCTTGACCAGAATGACCCGCAGGTCCTTGGACATGGCCATGAACAGCTTGCGGAAATTCTCGGCCTGCTTGGTTTCGCGGCTGGACAGTTGCAGGTTGGTCAGCTTGGTGACGCCATCGACCAGCTTGGCGACCTCATCCCCGAACAGATCGGACACCTTGCCGTAATTGGCCTTGGTGTCTTCGATCGTGTCATGCAGCAAAGCCGTAATGATCGTCGCATCATCCAGACGCTGTTCGGTCAGGATGGCGGCAACGGCAACAGGGTGGGTAAAGTAGGGCTCGCCTGAGTGGCGGAATTGCCCTGCGTGCATCTGCTGGCCAAACTCATAGGCCAGCGCGAGACGTTCAGCATTCGTCTTGGGATTGTAGTTGCGGACCAGCGCAATCAGATCGTCAGCAGAAATCATCCGGCCCGCACCTTCGTCTTTGGAGCTTACCCCTGCCCTTGAGCCTCCATCAGAGCGCGCAGGAGCTTTTCTTCGGACATGTCGTCCATCGCAGGCTTGTCCGACTCGGCACCCATCAGCAGCGCCATCTGATCTTCTTCCGGCTCATCAACCTCGATCTGGGTCTGGTTGGCCTCGATCAGGCGTTCGCGCAGGGCGTCCGCACCTTGGGTCTCGTCGGCGATTTCGCGCAAGGACACGACAGGGTTCTTGTCGTTGTCGCGGTCAACGGTAATCGCGGCACCGGCAGAAATCTCGCGCGCCCGATGGGCGGCCAGCATCACCAGTTCGAACCGGTTTGGAACCTTGTCTACGCAATCTTCAACCGTCACGCGGGCCATTGGGCGCTCTCCGTTTCTGAGTCCATGTCAGGAAGGGGTTTATCTAAGCGCGATTCCGCGCCTTGACAAGCAGGAAATGCTGCATTTGCAGGGATCACAGCGGCGTAACCGCTGCAACCTCGGATGGGGGCAGGTCGGCGACCATCTGGAAAACCGTGCGATCAAGCACGGGGTGGCGCCAGTCGGGCACAATATCCGCCATCGGCACAAGCACAAAAGCGCGGTCCTGAAGGCGCGGATGCGGCAGGATCAGCTGTTGCGGTGCTTCTTGTCGCTGTGCCTCGGGCGGCAGGGTCAGCCAGCGGTCGAACAGGGCGCGGTCGGGCAGAATCTGATCGCTATAGCACACAAGATCCAGATCCAGCGTCCGCATTCCCCAGCGCTGCACCCGTTCACGGCCGAACTGGTGCTCGACCTCGTGCAGCAGGCGCAAAAGCTCGGCCGGGGATTTGTCAGTTTCGATCAGCACAGCCGCATTCACGTAGTCCGGACCAGCGCCAGCGGGGAAGCAGGGTGTCGCAAAAAACCGGCTGACAGAGCGAATCACTACGCCCTGCTGCGAAAGTGCGTCAATTGCGCGCTGTAGCGTTACAGCGGGCCCATTTCCTCTCAGATCGAGATTTGCGCCCAATGCCACAACCGCATTTGGCAAAGAATTGTACATATGCTACCCTATATTCGACACATTGCATACTTGCGATAACCGACAAAAGTTCTAATTATAAGCCCACCAGAGTGCGCCATATTATAACTCACACACCCACTCACTCACGTAACGCGGCGCAATCTGGATTATACCGGAAGGACCTATTTATGTTTTATAAGGACGAACGGCTAGCGCTGTTCATCGACGGCTCGAATCTTTATGCCGCGGCAAAAGCACTCGGTTTTGACATAGACTACAAACTTCTGCGGCAGGAATTCATGCGCCGTGGCAAGTTGCTTCGGGCTTTCTACTATACAGCGCTGCTTGAAAACGACGAGTATTCACCGATCCGCCCATTGGTTGACTGGCTTCATTACAACGGCTTCACCATGGTCACAAAACCGGCCAAGGAATACACCGACAGCATGGGGCGTCGGAAAGTCAAAGGAAACATGGATATCGAGCTGACGGTCGATGCCATGGAACTGGCACCGCGTGTGGATCATATCGTGCTGTTCTCGGGTGACGGGGATTTCCGCCCGCTGATCGCCAGCCTGCAACGTCAGGGCGTTCGCGTATCAGTCGTGTCGACCATCCGCAGTCAGCCGCCGATGATTTCGGACGAACTGCGCCGCCAGGCCGACAACTTCATCGAGTTGGAAGACCTGCGCGACGTAATCGGTCGCCCGCCGCGTGAAATGCCGGCAGAGCATCGCAGCGTCGCGGTTGCAGGCGGCAGCTGATCCGGCACCACTGCCTGTTGATGGGAAAAATTCGCGCGGTCAGGACCGGGGTCCTGGCCGCGCTTCTTTAACTAAGGATTGGTGCTGAAACATCCTCTGACTAACAACGATTCGTGTCAGATGAATGACAATGTCCTGTCTGGACCAAGGCCGGGAAAAGACTTACCTGTGCCCTAAGGAGACAGCCGAATGACCAAGCCGCCACTGACACTTTACCTGGCCGCCCCGCGCGGGTTCTGCGCCGGTGTGGACCGCGCCATCAAGATCGTTGAAATGGCCCTGCAGAAATGGGGGCCGCCGGTCTATGTGCGCCACGAGATCGTGCATAACAAATTCGTGGTCGACGGGTTGCGGGCCAAAGGGGCTGTGTTTGTCGAAGAACTGCATGAATGCCCCGATGACCGCCCGGTGATCTTTTCCGCCCATGGTGTTCCGAAATCGGTACCCGCCGAAGCCGCGCAACGTGAGATGATCTATGTGGATGCCACCTGTCCCCTGGTGTCGAAGGTTCATGTCGAGGCGCAGCGCCATGCGGATGCGGGATTGCAGATGATCATGATCGGCCACAAGGGCCATCCCGAAACCGTTGGCACGATGGGACAGTTGCCAAAGGGTGATGTGCTGCTGGTCGAAACGGTCGAGGATGTGGCCACCGTGCAGGTGCGCGACCCCGACAAGCTGGCCTTTGTCACCCAGACCACCCTGTCGGTGGATGATACCAAGGACATCATCGCAGCCCTTCAGGCCCGGTTCCCGGCCATTGTCGGCCCGCATAAGGAAGACATCTGTTATGCCACCACCAACCGGCAGGAGGCCGTGAAGGCCGTGGCCCCCAAGGCCGATGCGCTGCTGGTTGTGGGGGCTCCGAACTCGTCCAATTCCCGCCGTCTGGTCGAGGTTGCCTCACGCGAGGGGTGCAAATACGCGCAGCTGGTCCAGCGTGCGACCGAGATCGACTGGCGCGCTTTGCAGGGCATCAAAAGCGTTGCGGTGACCGCAGGCGCATCGGCCCCGGAATTGCTGGTGAACGAGGTGATCGACGCCTTCCGCGACCATTACGATGTCACTGTCGAGCCGGTCGAGACCGCAACCGAAAACGTCGAGTTCAAAGTACCGCGCGTGTTGAGGCAACCGGCGTGACCGGCGTGCCGAAGGCGCCGCTTTATCTTGGGTTGGCGGGACTGGTCCCGTTTGTCTGGGGCGCGCTGACATATCTGAACGGCGATCTGAACGACTGGGGCACGCATACATTTGGCCCGCGCTTTGTCGGGCCTTATGTGCAGCTGTTCTATGGCTCGGTCATCCTGAGCTTTATGTCCGGTGTTCTGTGGGGGTTTGCCACCAAGACCTCGGGCAGCAAGGCGGCGCTGTGTTATGGGCTGTCGGTCCTGCCTGCGCTGTGGGCCTTTGCCATGACGGGCGGCGGGCCGGTCACTGCGGGCACCAATCTGATCTACGGGTTCACTGGCTTGCTGCTGCTGGACGCCCTGTTTTCATACTGGCGGCTGACGCCGGTCTGGTGGATGCAGCTGCGTATCCTGCTGACCGCAGTCGTTCTGGCCAGCCTAGCCGTCGGAGTGTACCTGTGAGCGACAAACGCACAATTGATGCCTATACGAAGAGAGTAAACGAATATCTGGCTATTCCTTTGCCAGCCGAACAGCTCAAGACCCGTCAGGATTTTGCCGATGCGGTCGGTGCGGGCGGTTATGTGCTGGATCTGGGGTCAGGACCCGGATCGGACAGCGGTTTCCTGATGCGTCAGGGGCTGAAGGTGCGGGCGCTGGATGCCACCCCCGCCTTTGTCGAACATGCCCGCCGGAACGGGGTGGACGCGCATCTGGGCACGTTCGACGACGTTACCGAAACCGCCGAATATGATGGCGTCTACGCCAGTTTTTCCCTGCTGCACGCGCCGCGTGCGGATTTTCCGCGTCACCTGAAAGCGATCCACACGGCCCTGAAGCCCGGAGGCCAGCTGTTTCTGGGCATGAAGCTGGGCACGGGCGAGCATCGTGACGATCTGGACCGCTATTACACCTATTACTCGGAAGCCGAAATCCGAGAGGCGCTGACCCAGGCCGGGTTCACGGTTGACCGCACGGTCGAAGGAATGGGCAAGGGTCTGGCCGGGTCGTACGACGGGTTTATTCTGGTGTTCGCCCATGCCTGAGTTGTTTGCCTATACAGATGGCGCCTGTTCCGGCAATCCCGGCCCCGGAGGCTGGGGCGTGCTGCTGCGCGCGAAGAACGGGGACAGGGTTCTGAAAGAGCGGGAACTGAACGGGGGCGAGGCCGAGACGACCAACAACCGGATGGAGTTGCTGGCTGCCATCAGCGCGCTTGAGACGCTGGAGCGCCCGTCGAAGATCACCATTGTCACCGACAGCGCCTATGTGAAGAACGGCGTCACCGGCTGGATATTCGGCTGGAAGCGGAATGGCTGGAAAACCTCGAACAAGAAGCCGGTCAAGAATGTCGATCTGTGGCAGCGTCTGGACGAGGCGCAGGAACGACATGATGTGACATGGGAATGGGTCAAGGGCCATGCGGGCCATCCCGAAAACGAAAAGGCCGATGAACTGGCCCGCGCAGGCATGGCGCCCTTCAAGCCGAAAAAGGCGCAGGCGTGAGCGCGCTGACGCTGCTGGATTATGCCTCGGTTCTGATCTTTGCGCTGACCGGGGCGCTGGTGGCCAGCCGGGCGCAGCTGGATCTGGTGGGTTTTGCCTTCATGGCCTGCTTGACCGCAGTTGGCGGCGGCACGGTACGCGACCTGTTGCTGGACCGGCACCCGATCTTCTGGGTCGGCCAGCCAGATTACATCCTGATCGCCGTCGCGGCGGCGGTGTTTGTGTTCTTTACCGCGCATCTGGTGGAAAGCCGCTATAACTGGCTGGTCTGGCTGGACAGTTTCGCGCTGTCAGTCGCCGTTGCGGCCGGAACCGGAGCCGCATTGTCACTGGATCAGCCCGGTATCATCGTCGTGCTGATGGGAGTGACGACCGGGTGTCTGGGCGGGCTGATGCGCGACGTGGTCTGCAACGAGGTGCCGCTGGTGCTGAAACAGGGCGAACTTTACGTCTCGTGCGCATTTGTGGGGGCGTTGACGGCGGTACTTGCGGTCAGGCTGGGGCTGGAGCCCGCCTTTGTGCTGGGTCTGTGCGCCCTTGTGTGCTGGGCCTTGCGGGCCGGGTCGCTGGTGTTTGGATGGCAGTTGCCCGTCTACAAAAGCCGCCCGCCCCGAAACTGAACCTGTCGGTGGACGCGACCGGGGCGGGCTGATAGCTGTTTGGAACGCGCAGCCCGGAGGCCAAATGCCGTTCAGACTTACATCGATTGCGGTCTCACTGGCTTTGCTGGCCTCATGCGGCGCATATTATGCACCCGTCCGCTTTGTTGCTGAGGGTGACCGGATCATCGCCTCGGGCACGATTGACGAAACAACGCTGTCCGCTTTCGAAGACGTCACCGCCGAAAACCCCAAAGCGCGCACGCTGGTGCTGCAATAT
This sequence comes from Ruegeria sp. BHSA123, assembly GCF_059613425.1. Classification (NCBI taxonomy): domain Bacteria; kingdom Pseudomonadati; phylum Pseudomonadota; class Alphaproteobacteria; order Rhodobacterales; family Roseobacteraceae; genus Ruegeria; species Ruegeria sp. BHSA123. The sequence goes on from NZ_JBXWSL010000023.1 coordinate 23,160, forward strand.
ATCGAGGGGTCGGTGGATGACGACGCCAATGTCATCTTCAGCCGAGAGGTGCGCAAGGCCGGGTTCGATACCGTTGTGCCCTCGGACGGTCTGGTTGCCAGCGGCGGCACCGATCTGTTTCTGGCCGGACATCGCCGCGTTTTGCAACCGGGGGCCTGTGTCGGTGTTCACAGCTGGGCCGGATCGGGGCTGGTGGCCACGGAGCTGCCCAAGGATGACCCGGAACATGACCGCTATCTGGATTATTTCAGGGACATTGGCGTGGATGAGGCGTTTTACTGGTACACGCTGTATGCGGCCCCGGCCGACAGCATCCACTGGATGACCGCCGCCGAGGCGAACCGGTTCGATATGACGACGAAAGCCGCCCCGGCGCTTGGTTCAGCGCTGGAGTGCGACGAGCGCTGATCTGCTGCACTATCTTGTCGAGTGAAGGTTTCCAGGACGGAATGCGCGGCCAAGGAATATGCTAGCGGCGCAGGTAGGTCTGCCAGATCCAGATCACCAGCAATGCGCCCAGAACCGCGCCCACAAAGCCCGACATCCAGCCCATGACGGTTATCAGAAACCGCAGAACGAACCCTCCGATCAGGGCCCCGAAAACACCGATCAGCATGGTGGTTGGAATGTCCGCCTCGATCCGCATCAGGCGGGTGGCGAGGAACCCCGCGGCAGCGCCGATGATGATCAGGGCGACGACGGGCATGTCATTTTCGCCAATGGGTCGGCACGATGATCAGCGCGCCGATAGACGAGATCACCGCATCCAAACCCGGAGGGCCAAAGCTGATACCGAACATGATGCGGATGAAGTAGAACAGGAACGCCCCGCCCACGCAGATGATGATCGACTGAAGATAGCCGTTATGGGTGAACCCGGTCTGTTCGGACAGATATCCGACGATCCCGGCAATCACGACGGTCCCCATCATCACCATGAACATCGGGCTTCTCCTAGGTCAGGCGGGTGCCGGTGGGAATGGGCCAGCCCCGCAGGAAGGTTTCCCTATCCTGCGCGCCTTTACCCGCCCGTTGCAAGCGCAGCAGTTCGACCGCGCCCCGACCGCAGGCCACGTGCAGGTCGTCGTTCAGAACCTCACCCGCTGCGCCCTGCCCGTCTGCCAGCCGCGATGCCAGCAGCTTGATGCGTTCGCCATTCATTTCGGTCCACGCGCCGGGAAAGGGTGACAGCCCGCGAATTTGCCTGTCGACCTCAACCGCCGGGCGCGTCCAGTCGATGCGGGCCTCGGACTTGTCGATCTTGGCGGCATAGGTCACGCCATCCTCGGGCTGCGGTTCCGGTGTGAGATCCGGCAGCTTGGCCAGAGCCTCGAAGATCAGCGCGGCCCCCATGGCCGAGAGCCGGTCATGCAGATGCGCGGTGGTTTCTTCAACCTCAATCGCGGTTGCCTGTCGCAGCAGGACCGGGCCGGTGTCCAGACCGGCCTCCATCTGCATGATGCAGATCCCGGTTTCGGCATCGCCGGACATGATCGCCCGGTGGATCGGGGCGGCACCGCGCCAGCGCGGCAGCAGGCTGGCGTGGATGTTCAGGCAGCCGTGTCGCGGCGCGTCCAGAATGGGTTGCGGCAGGATCAGGCCATAAGCGACGACGACAGCGATATCGGCGTTCAGCGCGGCAAACGCGGTCTGTTCGTCAGCAGATTTCAGAGAGACCGGGTGGCGGACGGGCAGGCCCAGCGCCTCGGCCCGGGCGTGAACCGGTGTCGGGCGGTCTTTCTTGCCACGTCCGGCGGGGCGCGGGGGCTGGCAGTAGACGGCGGCGATGTCGTGCCCGGCCTTGACGAGTGCGTCCAGCACCGGGACCGAAAAATCGGGGGTTCCCATGAAGATGATGCGCATCGTTGGCTCCGGCGGTTGGGACAGGTGCCGGGCTGAAACCCGGCCTAGGGACGTCAGGGTTGTTTGCGTGCCTTGCGCAGCAGCATGTCACGTTTGACCTTGCTAAGCCGGTCGAAATACATCCGTCCGTTCAGGTGGTCGATCTGGTGCTGCACGCTGGTCGCATCGATCCCGACGAAATCGCGGCGATCCAGCATGCCATGTTCGTTCAGGAACTTCACGGTCACCGCGCGCGGGCGTTTGATTGTGGCCGAGACGCCGGGCAGGTTCGGGCTGGCCTCTTCATGTTCGCGCAGCTCGATCGAGCTGTGCAGGATTTCCGGGTTTGCCAGACGCACGGCCCGGCCCCGTTCGGCAGAGCCGTCAACAACGGCAAGCCGCAGCATCACCCCGATCTGTGGCGCGGCAAGACCGACGCCGGGCATCGCCTCCATCGTGTCGATCATGTCGTCCCAGATGGCGCGGACCTCATCGGTGATCTCAGGCACCTCATCCGCCTTGGTGCGCAGGCGCTTGTCAGGCCATTGCAGGCAGGTACGAACGGTCATGCACGGGCCCGTTCGCGTTTGAGCTTTTGCATCTTGCGGGTGATCATCTGCCGTTTCAGCGGCTTGAGATAGTCGATGAACAGCTTGCCGTCCAAATGATCGATCTCGTGCTGAACGCAGGTGGCCCAGAGCCCGTCAAAGGTTTCCTGTTGCAGGTTTCCGTCGCGGTCCATCCAAGTCACATCGACCACTTTGGGGCGCGTCACCTCGGCGTATTGATCAGGGATCGACAGGCAGCCTTCCTCGTAGACATTGGTTTCTTCCGAGGCCGCGATGACCTGCGGGTTGAACATGATCAGCGGGCGCGGCGCCTCGCCTTCTTCCTTAATGCAATCCAGCACGATCAAGCGATCCAGCACGCCGATCTGTGGCGCGGCGAGGCCAACACCCGGGGCGTCATACATCGTTTCCAGCATATCATCGGCCAGTGCGCGCAGGTCGTCCGTGAGATCGGCCACGGGGGCGCAGACCTTCTTGAGACGGGGGTCGGGATAGATCAGGATGTTACGTTTCATGAGGCTGATTTAGGGCATCGTGCCCCGCGCCGCAACGCCCCCCTTGCACCTGCCTGAATTGCGGTTAGCTTTCGACCATCAGAATGGAGCTGACATGACTTTCAACGACCTGATCGACCGCCGGGGCACCAACAGTACCAAATGGGACAAGATGGAGATGCTGTACGGTGTCTCGCCCGAAGACGGGCTGGCCATGTGGACGGCCGATTCCGATTACCCGACGGCGCCCTGCGTGATCGACGCAGTGCGCAAGGCCGCAGATCACGGCGTGTTCGGGTATTCCTGGGCGCACCCGGAGTATCTGGCCTCGGTTCAATGGTGGATGAAAACCCGCCACGACTGGGAAATTGACACGGACTGGGTTCTGACGTCTCAGGGTCTGGGCAATGCTATTGCCCTGTCGCTGGATGTCTGGACCGAGCCTGGCGATCGCATCGTGACCTTCACCCCTGTCTACCATGAGTTTGCCCATAAGGTGAACAAGGCGGGCCGCCGGGTTGTGGAATGCCCGCTGGTGCGCGACGGCGACAGCTACGGGCTTGATCTGGAGGATGCGCAGGCGCGGCTGGACGGGTCCGAGAAGATGTTGCTGTGGTGTTCGCCGCAGAACCCGTCGGGCCGGGTCTGGACGCCGGAGGAACTGCGCGCCGTGGCCGCATTTGCCGAGCGCAACGGGCTGATCCTTGTGTCAGACGAGATCCACCACGATCTGGTCTATCCCGGTGCCAAGTTTGTGCCGATGGATGTGGCGGCCCCGGATGCGCGGCCTTGGACGGTGACGCTGACAGCGGCATCGAAGACCTTTAACATCGCCGGGCAGCGCACCGGCAACATGATCATTCCCGACCCCAAACTGCGCGAGGCGATGAAGCATCGGTTGACAACGCTGGATTATGGCCCCAGCGCGTTGGGTGTGGCGATGATCACCGCCGCCTACAGCCCGGCCGGCGCGGAATGGGCAGATGCCCAGATCGCGCATCTGGAGGAAAACCGGCGTCTGTTCGACCAGACCATAGCCGAGATTCCGGGCCTGTGGTCGATGCCCTTGCAGGCGACCTATCTGGCCTGGGTCGATTTTTCCGGCACCGGCATGGATCACGCTGAATTTGTCCGCCGATTGCGCGAGGACGCGCGGATTGCAACCTCGTCAGGTCCGGGTTTTGGCACTGGCGGAGAAACGTTTGAACGGTTCAACCTGGCCACGCAACGGGCGCGGGTCGAGGAAGCCTGCGTGCGGCTGAAACGGGCCTTTGGCGACCTGCAATAAGCCAAGCGGTGGCTGGTTTGACTGGCCTCACGATGGACCGCGCCTGCTGTCCGGGCGCGGACCCGAATGGTGAATTCCAAATCGATGGCCAGCCCTACGGCATGGTGGGCGTCACCCTGACCGAACCCGAGACGATAAAAATCCGAGCCTAGTCTTCGTAGCCCAGCAGTGCGATGGGCGCATCCGGGGCGCGGTAGAAATCCAGCGGTGCCTTGTCATGGGCGGCGGTGCTGCGCTTGAATTCGTATCGCATCTCTCCGCCTTCATCCTGATCGGCAATGATCAGGCATTGATACAAAAGATTGGCCCCGTCATAGATATCGACCAACCCGCGCAGGCGCGGTGTTGTTTCCGCCTCAACCGTGAAACCATCTTTCCACAATTTGAGAATTTTATAGGTATTGTCGCCCATTTGGACACGAAGGCGACTGGCCTTTTTCAATGTGGCGATTCGGGCCGCATCCAACTCGGCGCGTATTTCCTTTGAAACATAAGTACTCATTAAATCATTCCCCCGCTAATGACCTCTATTGTGCGGGAACTGTTGTAAAAATCCAGTGAACGCGTTCACGGAACTGGCCGTGCCTGCGGTTTGTTGCACAGAAATCCCAGCATTGGCTGTGCGCGCATGCAGGTCTTGTGCGCGGGCAAATGCATAGGAACGGGCGGGGCTTGGACCTATCTTTGACCAAACGCCTGTGCGGAGGATGAGATATGGGCCTGCTGGTCGACGGAAAATGGCAAGACGCCTGGTATGACACCAAATCCACCGGTGGCGCATTCAAACGCAGCGCGGCGCAGTTTCGCAACTGGCTGACCGCCGATGGCCGCGCGGGACCGTCGGGCAAAGGCGGGTTCCGGGCCGAAGCCGGGCGGTATCACCTGTATGTCAGCCACGCCTGCCCCTGGGCGCATCGCACCCTGATCTTTCGCGCGTTGAAAGGGCTGAGCGATCTGATCCCGGTTTCGGTCGTGCATCCCGACATGCTGGACCAGGGCTGGACCTTTGAGGTGGATGATCACGGTGCCACGGGTGACGGTCTTTACGGGCTGAGCCACGCACATCAGATCTATACCAAGGCGGATCCGTCCTATTCCGGTCGCGTCACGGTTCCGATCCTGTGGGACAAGGCGCAGGAGACCATCGTTTCGAACGAAAGTTCGGAAATCATCCGCATGTTCAATTCGGCCTTCAACGATATCACTGGCAATACGGACGATTACTGGCCCGAGGCGATGCGGGACGAGATCGAAGAGGTCAACGCGCGCATCTATTCAGACGTCAACAACGGCGTCTACAAGTCGGGCTTTGCCACCACGCAGGACGCCTATGACGCTGCCGTACACCCATTGTTCGACACGCTGGACTGGCTGGAGGAGCGTCTGGCCCGGAACCGTTACCTGATAGGGGATCGGATCACCGAAGCCGATTGGCGGTTGTTCACAACCCTGATCCGCTTCGACCCGGTCTATCACCTGCATTTCAAGTGCAACCGGCGGCGCCTGGTCGATTACCCGAACCTATGGGCCTATACGCGTGAGCTGTATCAATGGCCCGGTGTCGCCGAGACCGTGAACATGGCCCACATTGTGCGCCACTATCACTACAGCCATGACAGCATCAATCCGCACCGGATCATTCCGGTGAACCCGGTACTGGATTACATGGAGCCGCATGGACGCGGTCAGCGCCCCGCAGCGTAATGTTCGACCATCGCCGCCAGATCCTCTGGCGGCGTTTCGCTTTGAACATAGGCACAGGCATTGGGACTGTGCGCAAAAATCGACCCGTCGGAAAAGAAGGTGGTGTTGGTGACAAAAATCACCCGCGCCTCGGGGCGGCGATAGCTGGCAAAATCGGCCACAGCCAATGCGCTTCCGGTTTCCAGAACCAGATCCAGCACGATGATATCAAAATCCGTGCCATAGAGCGCCAGAATGGCGGCCTCCTGAGCGTCAACCAGCGTAACTTCAGCGTCTTGCCGCTCCAGATGTCTTTTCCAGACCCGACCAAGGTCGGGGTTACTCTCAACAATCAGAACTTTCATTTGCAACAACCTCGGCACTTGGTATGGTGAGTGGTGCCGACCCCCGTGGTCCGTGATCTCGTTATTTCCTTAACAAAGTGTTAACAGCAGCCGCACGCTTGCGTGTTCGGGCGGATTTGCTTGTGTAAATGGCAAAAATCCGCTTGAAGCACCCCGAAACCGGTCAATCCCCGCAGAGAGAGCAGATGAGTACACTTGATCACGGCTTGGACCCCCGCGCAGTTCGCGACCACGGCGGGGGGCTGGACAGGGCGATTGTCAGGTATGGTGGAACGCGCGCAGATTGGATTGATCTGTCGACCGGAATCAATCCGCATCCTTACGCAGTCGCGGGTCTGACCGCCGGAGATTGGGCCGAATTGCCGGATCACGGTGCCTTTGAACGGCTGAGTGATGCGGCCCGCAGGTTCTGGAACGTGCCGCAGGGGGCTGAGATCCTGCCGGCACCCGGTGCATCGGCTGTCATCTCTCGCATTCCGGCGCTGGCCGCGCCAGGGCGTGTCCAGATCACACTGCCCACCTATAACGAACACGCCGCCGCCTTTTCGGCGCAGGGGTGGCGAGTTCAGCCTGAGGGCGCGGCTGACGCCCGCGTGATCGTGCATCCAAATAACCCGGACGGACGTATCTGGCAGGAAAGCGACGTCTCGGCCCCGCTGACCGTGATCGACGAGAGCTTTTGCGATGTCACGCCAGAGGTATCGTTGATCGATCTGGCGGAACGTCCCGGCGTGATCGTGCTGAAGAGCTTTGGCAAGTTCTGGGGGCTGGCCGGGATGCGGCTTGGGTTTGCCATCGGGCGGCCTGAACTGATCAACCGCCTGAACGACCTGACCGGACCCTGGTCGGTGTCCGGCCCGGCCCTGCGGGTTGGGACACAGGCCCTGTCGGACGATGACTGGGCCGATGCCGCGCGCGCGCGACTGGCGGATGAGGCGGCCCGGCTGGATGCGCTGATGCTGACCAGGGGCGCAAATATTGTCGGTGGCACCAGCCTGTTTCGTCTTTACAAAGTCGATGACGCCTTGGGCTGGCAGGACCGGCTGGCCCGCGCCCATATCTGGAGCCGTATCTTTCCCTATTCAGCAACCTTTCTGCGTCTGGGTCTGCCGCCAGAAAAGGGATGGGACAGGCTGGAGGCCGCGCTGTGAGCCCTGCCCTGATGCTGGTCTGCGCCCTGTGTCTGGACGCGGCACTGGGAGAGCCCGATTGGCTCTGGTCCCGCGTCAAACACCCGGCGGTAATGATCGGCAACCTGATCGGCTGGCTGGACAAACGCCTGAACCACGGGCGCGGTCGGCGACTGAAAGGGGTGGCGGTGGTTGCCCTTCTGATCTGCGGCGCATGGGGCCTTGGGTGGGGTCTGTCCCAGCTGGGGCCGGTCGTTGAAATTCTTGGCTGCGCAATCCTGTTGGCGCAAAAGTCGCTGGTTGCCCATGTCCGCGCGGTTGGTGACGGGTTGCAAACCTCGCTGGAAGACGGACGGGCGCAGGTGGCTATGATCGTTTCGCGCGACACGCAGGATATGACCGAAGCACAGGTGGCGCGTTCCGCCATCGAAAGTGCGGCAGAAAACCTGAGCGACGGGGTCATTGCCCCCGCATTCTGGTTTCTGGTCGCGGGGCTTCCGGGGTTGCTGGTGTACAAGGCGGTGAACACCGCCGACAGTATGATCGGCTATCGCACCGAAACGCACCGTGATTTTGGTTGGGCCGCGGCCCGGTTCGACGACCTGCTGAACCTGATCCCTGCCCGCCTGACCTGCGTGATGATCGTGGCGCTTTCCGGCCAATGGTCTCGCTGGTCTGAGATGGTGCGGGATGCGCAACGCCATATCTCACCCAACGCTGGCTGGCCCGAGGCCGCCATGGCCCGCGCCCTGAATGTCGCGCTGGCTGGCCCGCGCAGCTATGACGGGCAGGTGCGCGACCTAGCCTGGGTCAATGGCGACGCCCCGCGCGAGATCGGTGCATCAGAAGTTTTTCGCGCATGTGACATGCTCTGGCGGGTTTGGGGGCTTGCGCTTGGGCTCGTGTCAGTGTGGGTTGGGGCCAAACTGATATTCTGACGGACCTTTTCATGCGTATACTCTCTGGCCTGATCGCCGCTGCCCTGTTCACCTCACCTGCGCTGGCGCAATGTGGCGGTGGTTTTAATTCCTTTGTCAAAGGGCTGAAGGCCGAGGCCGTGCAGCAGGGTTTGGACAAATCAGCGGTGAACGGGTTCTTTGACGGGGTGCAGCAGGACAGCGCCGTGCTGAAGGCCGACCGGGCGCAGGGCGTTTTTCAGAAGCCCTTTGTTGAATTTTCCCGTCGTCTGATTTCGCAAAACCGGATCGAGCGCGGGCAAGCGATGTCGCGCAAATACGATGCGGTCTTTGATCGGATCGAGCGGGAATATGGCGTTTCCCGCGGGGTGCTGCTGGCCTTCTGGGCATTTGAAACCGATTACGGATCGTTTCAAGGCGACTTCAACACCCGCAACGCACTGGTAACTTTGGCGCATGACTGCCGCCGCCCGGAACTGTTCCGGCCACAGATCTTCGCCGCCATCGAGCTGTATCAGAACGGTGATTTCGACCCGGCCCGCACCACCGGGGCATGGGCCGGAGAGATCGGCATGGTCCAGATGCTGCCGCGTGACATACTGGAAAACGGCGTCGATGGTGACGGTGACGGGCATGTCCGCCTGAAAAGCTCGGCCCCTGATGCGCTGATGTCGGGGGCCAGAATGCTGTCCCATCTGGGATGGCGCGCGGGTGAGCCTTGGTTGCAGGAGGTCACCGTGCCCGCGCAGATGGATTGGTCCCTGTCCGGCCCCGGCAAACCGAGTTCGGTGGCGGAATGGCAGGCGATGGGCGTACAGGCGCGCGGCGGGTCCTTGGCCAACCTTCCCGCCTCGCTGATCCTGCCACAAGGGCGCAACGGGCCTGCCTTTCTGGCCTATCCGAATTTCGATGTCTATTTCGAATGGAACCAGAGCTTTGTCTATGTTCTGACCGCCGCTTATTTCGGAACACGGCTTGAAGGCGGCCAAATCTATGATGTGGGCAATCCCGCGCAGGGCCTGAATGGCGCACAGATGAAACAGTTGCAGACCAAGCTTCAGGCCAAAGGATATGATGTGGGCAAGATCGACGGGATTCTGGGGGCCGGAACGCGGGATGCGACGCAGGCGGAACAGAAACGCCTGGGCCTGCCCGCGGATGCCTGGCCAACGATGGAGTTGCTGGAAAAACTCTGAGCCAGCGGCCCGCACTGCTGCGGTATGGCGCAAAACCCCAAGATTATTCGACGATATCGGCACCGACGCCGCTGATTATGTGACCGGATATTTCTCGGGGTCAATTCCATGTCTTTGACAGACAAAATCGATGTAACTTCCCTTTGGAGGAATACCACCGAATTTGCTGCGAATACCACTGCGGGTTTCGCCCTGGAAGTGGTGAAACCGGGCCCAATCGGGTTCGTAGTCTTCAATGTTCTCGACCGGGTCCAGAAACCCGCGACGCGGCCAATACAAATGCCAATGCTGGCCTCGGTCGATTTCACCGGTGACCCCCAGCGCCCAGCGGGTCACGCTTGGGCCGGTTGTCGTCCACGGAAGGTCATAGAGCGTGAGTGTCTCGCCCGCCTCATAGCGTTTGACCAGTTTTTCAATGTGATCACTGCCCAACCAAAACGGGATCGGGACTTCTGACTCAAGGAAATTCAGGATCAGCTTCAGTGCCAGAGAATTTTTGGGAAGACGCAATACACAATTGTTCATCGCCTTATTGCGCCAGACGACACCAAACAGATAGTCCGGTGGAACATCCAGCGGCCGGATGCAGTAGATATCCAGATCAACCCACACATAGTCGGTTTTTTGCAGCATGTGGATACGGAAGATGTCTGAATAGACCGCCATCCGTCGTCGGCCACCGGTCAGGTTTTCGGTGGTTTCATCTGTATAGATTTCGCGGGCATCATGAACAACGACGCCTTCGGGAACATCCATGTTCATATCCAGCACGTACAGGTGGAAGACATAGCCATGATCCAGAAAGGACTGAATGCATACTCTTTCAACGCAAGATAACAGCGAACCAAACCAGAAACTTGCAACTTGAAATTCCAAAACAGCACCTCTTGCCCTAAGCCGAAACGGGGTCGCTGCTGCACTAACGAAGCGGTGCGTGGCTCGTCAACCGCGGCGGCGGTTTTGGCACGACTTACCCTGCTTTGCGCCAGCGCGCTGTGTCGAGGTGCCCACAGTTTGGTTCTGGCCTATCTTCGGGCGTGCATTTTTGGGCTAATGTTCCTGGCGTAGCCTTTGGCACCTGCCGCGGGTTCAGTACGCTGCACGGGTTGGTCCATTGCCAAAGTGACCGTCCTGAACTGCTGACTTCCTTATTCGGGCCGCACCGGGTATCGATCCCCTTTCTGATCGATCAGGATCAGCCGCTCGCCGCTGCGGACATACAGGTCGCAGCGGCTGAACCCGTTGCGGTACGCAATGCAGACGGAACCGTCATCGGCGATGGCGTAGGTTCCAAAGGCGGAATCTCCTCCCGCGTAGGTATAGGAATAGGCCCCACCGGCCGAAAACTTGGCCTGACCATCATCGTAAAAGGTCAGCGTCTGGCCTGCGAGGGCGTCAAGCTCGGCCACTGTCAGCGGGACATCGCCGGGTTTGACAGGCCAGTCGGCGGCGACAACCGGGGTGGCGGCGATGAGGGCGGAGATCAGGAAACGCGTCATGAGGCCAAGGTAGCGCGTTATGCCTGCAATCATCATAACGTTGCGGTGAGCGGTCAGGCCACCATCTGCTCGGCCTTCTTCAGATCGACCGAAACCAGCTGGCTGACGCCCTGTTCCTGCATGGTGACGCCGAACAGACGATCCATGCGCGCCATGGTCACCGCGTGGTGGGTGATGATCAGGAAACGGGTGTCAGTCTGGCGGCACATCTCGTCCAGCAGATCACAAAAACGGGTGACGTTGGCATCGTCCAGCGGCGCGTCGACTTCGTCCAGCACACAGATCGGGGCCGGGTTGGCCAGGAAAACGCCAAAGATCAGCGCGGTCGCGGTCAGGGTCTGTTCGCCGCCCGACAGCAGGCTGAGGGTCGAGAGCTTCTTGCCCGGCGGCTGGCACATGATTTCCAGCCCCGCATCCAGCGGGTCGTCGCTTTCGACCATGACCAGATTGGCCTCACCGCCGCCGAACAGATGCTTGAACAGCATCGCGAAGTTCGAGTTCACCTGTTCAAACGCGGTCAACAGACGCTCGCGCCCTTCGCGGTTGAGGCTGGAGATGCCACTGCGCAGAGCTTTGATCGCCTCTTCCAGATCGGCCTTTTCACTGCTGAGCGTGTCAAATTCTTCCTGAACGTCCTTGCTGTCTTCCTCGGCCCGCAGGTTCACCGCGCCCATGGCGTCACGCTGGCGTTTGTGGCGGTTCACTTCGGCTTCCAGAGCATCGGCAGCGGGCATCTGGTCGGGGTTTACGTCCAGCTGGTTCAGCAGCTGGTTCGGGGTCAATTGCTGGTCTTCGGCAATCCGTTCCGCTGCCGCAAGCACGCTTTCCTTTGCCGCGTCACTGCGCGCCTCGGCTGCGGCGCGGTTTTCGCGGGCTTCTGAGGCCAGGCGTTCTGCCTCACGCTCGGCCGTCACCACTTCGCGCAACTGTGTTTCTGCTTCGGCCAGCTTGTCAGCGGCATCGGCCCGCCGGGCTTCGGCGGCTTCGATCAACTCGTTCAGCTCTTCCCGCGCCTCGGCGATTTCGCCGGGGACGGCCATAGCCTCGGTCAGTTCCTCTTCCGAACTTTCCTTGCGCTCGGCCAGTTCCGAAATCCGTTTCTCGGCCGTTTCCAGACGGTGCCGCCAGCCGCTCAGGTCCTTGGTGACCTCCTGCGTGCGTCGGGTGCGGGCGTCGCCTTCACGGCGCAGCTCATCATGGGTCGAGCGGTGGGTCAGCATGGTGATCCGCGCCGCCTCGACCGTCTGCTTGATGTCTTCAACCTCGGCGCGGGCGCTGGCAAGATCACCCAGGTCGTTCAGCGCCGCCTCGGCCTCGCGCAGTTGCACGCGGGCGGACATGGCGTCTTCCTTGTGACGGTCTACGGCGAGGGCCAGGGTTTCCAGCTTGCCCTGCGCGAGGTTGCGATCCGCCTCGGCGCGGCTGAGCTGGCGTGCGGTTTCGGCCATGCGCTGATCGGCGGCACGGCGGGCTTCGCGCGCGCGTCGGTCGGCCTCGGTCACGTCCGCCAGTTGCCGCGACAGGGTTTCATGCGCGGCGCGGGCACCGTCGGCCTGCGCCTCGGTGCGGGCCAGTTCCTGTTTCAGCGCCTCAAGCTTGTTGAGCTGTTCCAGACGCAGCGCCGCCGCACTTGGCGCATCCTCGGCCCAGGCGCGGAACCCGTCCCAGCGCCACAGGTCGCCCGAGCGCGACACAAGACGCTGGCCCGGCTTCAACGACGCCTGCAACCGCGCGCCCTGATCCGCATCGACCAGCCCGATCTGCGCGATGCGACGGCTGAGCCTGTCCGGCCCTGACACGTGCAGCGCCAGCGGGTCGACCCCATCGGGCAAGGGTTGATCGCTGTCATAGCCTGCCACCTGAACCCAGCCGGACGGGCCGTCACCTTCAACCAGCGGCGCACGGAGGTCATCGGCCAAGGCCGCTCCCAGCGCCTTTTCAAAACCAGGTTCCACGCGCAGCAGGTCCATCACCTGCCCGCCTTCGGCCGTGTCGCGTTCCACCAGCTTGGCAAGCGCGGTGGTTTCGGCGCGGATTGCACCCAATTCGCCTTCGGCCTCGGACCGTTGCGCGCGTGCCTCGGCTTCGCGGGCTTGCGTTTCATTGCGCAACTCATCTGCGGCGGCCAGCGCCTCTTCGGCGGCCTCGGCGGCTTCGCGGGCTTCTTCCTCGCTTTCCTGCGAAGTTTCAAACGCCTCGCTGGCACGGGTCAGGGCTGTTTTGGCCTCATCCACGGCCAGCCGGGCTTTTTCCTCTTCGCTCTCAGAGCGTGCCAGCGTCTTGCGGCTGTCTTCGACCAGTCGCTGCGCCGACTGGTGGCGGGCGACCAGACGCGCCATATCTTCGGTCTGCTGCGACAGGTGGCCTTCGCGGTCCTGAAGGATCGACGCGGCTTCGCGGGCAATTTCTGCGGCTTCCGCCACCTTCGCGTCATGCCCTTCGGCAGCCTTGGCCAGTTCACGGGCTTCCCATTCCAGCCGTTCGATCATCTGGCCCGCATCGCGGTTCAGGCCGGTTTCCCGGTCGATATCCTTGCCGAGTTGATGAATGCGGCTGGTCAGTGTTTCAATGGTCTGGCGCGCGCGGGTTTCCTGATCGGTCAGTTGATCGCGCTGCACCTGCTGGCGTTGCAGGACAGCGGCGGCGATGGCCTCTTCCTCGCGCAGAGGGGGCAGGGTTTCTTCGATCCCGGCCCTTTTTGCGGCGGCAGCGCGGGCCTCGGCCTCGGCGCGGGAGGCCTCGGAAATCCGGTCCCTTAGCTTGTCTTCGGCCTGCTGGCGGGCCATGTCGGCCTCTTTCCAGCGGCGATAGAGCAGCATCCCCTCGGCCTGACGCAGCTGTTCGCCGATTTCGCGATAGCGTGCGGCCTGACGGGCCTGACGGGCCAGTTGCGCAAGCTGCCCGCCCAACTGCTCGAGCACGTCATCGACGCGGGTCAGGTTGGCCTCGGTCGCTTTCAGCTTCAGCTCGGCCTCATGCCGACGTTGATACAGCCCCGAGATCCCGGCGGCCTCTTCCAGAATGCGGCGGCGGGCGCGGGGTTTGGCGCTGATCAGCTCGGCGATGCGGTTCTGCCCCACAAGCGCGGGGGAATGGGCACCGGTCGAGGCATCCGCAAACAGCATCTGCACATCGCGCGCGCGCACATCCTTGCCGTTGGTCTTGTAGGCGCTGCCGACATCGCGGGTGATCCGGCGCACGATTTCAAGCTGGTCGGTGTCATTGAACCCCGCGGGTGCCAGACGTTCGGAATTGTCCATGGTCAGGACAACTTCGGCGAAATTGCGGGCGGGCCGTGTGGCGGCACCGGCAAAGATCACATCCTCCATCGCGCCGCCGCGCATGGATTTGGGGCGGTTTTCCCCCATCACCCAGCGCAAGGCTTCAAGAAGGTTGGACTTGCCACAGCCATTCGGACCCACCACACCGGTCAATCCGTCCGCGATGATCAGATCGGTCGGATCAACAAAGCTTTTGAAGCCGGTCAGTTTGAGCTTGCTGAAACGCAATGGCCGCGTGTCCCGTGATTCCTATGAATTGAAAGTCTGCGCAAGGGATGGGGTCCGAGTCAACGCAGTTGCGCAGGATATGGGATATCAGTGCAAGTTATCCACAACATCTTGCCGAAATGCGCAGGAACACGCGTATGTCAGTATGGGCTGCATTCAAAGACCTGATAGCCGCTGTCGCCTCCGACATTTTCGTAGATACCATAGTCGATACATTCATATCTGGGCGTCGAGACGGCAGTCAGCAGCAGCCGTTCCCCCGCTTCGCGGTCACAACCCAGAACACCAACCGTGACAGCCGCGTCGCCCAGCACGTCGAGGATCGGGCAGCCCGAAACCTGCGCCATGGCCAGCGCGGCGCGATCCCGAACAGGGCCAAGCCGCGGGGCGTATTGCGCGTTGATCCGCACCGCCTCGGCCAGATCGCCGCGCACGCGCACGTCGAACACACTGCCGTTCACCGCCACGCGGGTGGCAGGAACGTCGCGGAAATGCGGGGTCCCGGCGGCGCAGGCGGCCAGCAGAAGAGGTGCGAGAAACCGGATCATGCCGCAGAGTTGCAGCATATTGGTTAACAGAACATTTCCGGACGTCAGGCGCGCAGAACCTCGCCCAACCGGCGGATGCCTTCGCGGATCGTCGCCTCGTCCGAGTTCGAGAAGCTGAGCCGGATCGTGTTTGCCCCGCTGCCGTCTGGGAAAAACGCCTGCCCCGGCACAAAGGCCACTTTCACCGTATCCAGCGCATGCGCCAGCAGGTCAGACCCGCTGATCCCCGCCGGGAGTGTCACCCAGACGAACATACCGCCTTCGGGGCGCGTCCACGCCACCCCGTCGGGCATGTGCTGTTGCAGCGCATCCAGCATCGCATCACGGCGCGCGCGGTAAGTGTCGCGCACTTTCGGGATATGGGTGTCAAAGCACGCTTCCGCGACCTGATGCACGGCCATCTGGTTGATGGTCGCCGAATGCAGATCCGCCGCCTGTTTCAGCAGAACCATCTGCGAGATGATCGGCTTAGCCGCAACCACCCACCCCATGCGCAGACCCGGTGACAGGGTTTTCGAGAAGCTGCCACAGTATATCGTCCGGCAGTTTTCGATCGACCCCTTGCGCGCCTGTTCCAGAGCCAGGATCGGCGGGATCGGATCACCGTCATAGCGCAGCGCCTGATAGGCACCGTCTTCGATCAACGCGCAGTCCAGTTCGTCGGTCAGGTCCAGCAATGCCTCACGGCCAGGGCGAGTCAGGGTTTCGCCTGTCGGGTTGGCAAAATCGGGCGACAGATAGGCGAATTTCACGGCGCCATTCCCTGCCGCAGCCCTGAATTCATCGGCCCCCTTGTTGCCATTGAGCCGGTCAAAGCGCGGCTCATAGGCGTTGAACGCGGCAAGAGCGCCCAGATAGGTGGGCCACCCGACCAAGGCCGTGTCGCCGGGGGACAAGAACAGCTTGCCCAGATAATCCAGCGCCTGCTGCGAGCCCGAGGTGATCAGGACGTTATCCATGTCACATTCCACCCCGATCTCGCGCATGTGCTGTACCAGCCACCGGCGCAGGGGCGCATAGCCTTCGCTGACCGAATACTGCAGCGCCTGCGCCTGCATGTCCGGCCCCAATGCCTGCTGAAACGCCTGCGCGAAAGCCTCAGCCGGGAAAAGCGCGGGGTCCGGAATGCCACCGGCAAACGAAATGATACCGGGCTGATCGAGCAGTTTCAGCAGCTCGCGGATTTCTGACGCCTTCATCCGGGAGGCCCGGGTGGCAAACAATGGGTGTTGGGACATGAGGCTCCTCCGATCTCATTTCGGCGCAGCCTATGCTTTATCAAATTAAAGTCAACACTTCTGACCTAATATTTCAGCGGATTTGACCGGGTATTCTTGAACAGCCCCCCTGTCCATGGTCAAATGAGTTGACCAATTTCGGAACGAACCATGCCTTTTCAGAAAGTTCAGACGGAAAAACTGTCGCTTGCGGTCGTTCGCCAGATCGAGCTGTTGATCCTGCGCGGCATCCTGCGCCCCGGTGAGCGTCTGCCGCCCGAGCGTGAGTTGGCCGAACGGATGGGCGTGTCGCGCCCGTCCCTGCGCGATGCGGTGTCCGAGCTTCAGGAACAGGGGTTGCTGACAACAAAAGCCGGGTCCGGGATCTATGTGGCCGAGGTTTTGGGGTCGGCCTTTTCGCCAGCGCTGATCCGGTTATTCAGCAGCCATGACGAGGCCGTATTCGATTACCTGTCCTTTCGCCGCGACATGGAGGGGCTGGCGGCAGAACGGGCCGCGCGGCTGGGATCAGAGAGCGACCTGAAGGTTGTTCAGGCGATCTATGACAAGATGCGGGCGGCCCATGACCAGAACGCCGCGGACCAAGAGGCGCAGCTGGATGCCGAGTTTCACATGGCCATCATCGAAGCCAGCCACAATGTGGTGATGCTGCACATGATGCGGTCAATGTATGACCTGCTGGTGCAGGGAGTGTTCTATAACCGACGGACAATGTTCCGGCAGCGCGCGACCCGCGAGGCCATTCTGGACCAGCACAGCACTATCAACGCGGCCCTTCAGGCCCGCGATCCGGCAGCCGCACGTCAGGCCGTCGAAACTCATCTGAGATTTGTCGAGCGCTGCATGATCGATCAGCAGAAGGCAGAGCGGAACGAGGCCGTTGCGCAGCAAAGGTTGCAGCACGAAACCCGTCAGGCCTAGCGCTTTCCGAAGGCCTTCCGGGAGCGGAGCTCAGGCGGCCCCGGTCTCGGCCTGGATCAGGTGTGACGGGAAAGGTGTGCCACTGCCTTCGCCCAGATCGTCATTCGGGGCGATGGTTGTCAGGGCCGGGTCGATGAACAGCCGCGCGCCCCGGTCCCTGAGGTGTTTATGCAGCATCACATGTTCGCACACGAGGTCGCCCTTTTCATCCCGGCAGGAATAGCGCAGGCCACGCAGGGCGCGTGTCTTGTACAATCCTGCGCCGCCAAAGGCGCTATCGACCGGTATCAGGGGCATATCGGACGGAATGTGATACTGGCGGTCGAAAACCGCTGATTTCAGCAGAACTTTCCGCCATTTGCGGCGCCCGAACAGGGGCTTGCGCGTTGTCCGAATTCTTTGCCAGACGTCTTCGTCGCACCAGCCTGCGCAGCGCAGGGCATAGATATCGTAATAGGCCGGTTTGGAATTGGCGAAGACACCTTCCCAGCGTGGTACGGAACGTTGTGCGGCCGTCAGAACCGTCTGAGCGTCCAGACAGACATTCGGCCCGTTCAGATCAAGCACCAATGTCAGGTCGTGACCGCTGTCGCGTTCTTCCAGCCTGTTGAGGACAGCGTTTCTGGCCGCCGTGATCCGCTCGACCCGGCCCGGCAGTCTGGAGGCCAGACCATCCATGCGGACAAGGTCCACATTCGGGTCGCGGCGCGCGAATTCGGACAGAACCCGATCCGTACGATCGGTGTTGTCGTTTGTCGCAATGGTCACGGAATAGCGGTACAAGCGGGTGGTCAGGTCTTCGATCCTGTTGATGCTTTCGATCAGCGCGGCCCCGCCGTTTCTGACCACCCCAACAATATTCATCGAAACGTTTTCGCCTGCCACGGCCCGTCTTTCCCTGTTCTTTTTGCACCCGTCGGCCCCGAGCGGGACATTCCGACCCAAAGACGGGTACAGAATCCGGGTGATGTTCCGGTCAATACAATCAGCCCCGCCCCCAAAACAAAAGACCCGACAGCGCAATGCTCTCGGGTCATCTGCGTTTTTTACCTGTCGGTGTCCCCGTCAGTGCAGCTTGGCGCCCACATCTGCGATCGAGACCTCGATCAGCTTGTTCGCCTGCGCGGCTGTCATCTGCTTGGCCAGAACCGAGCCGGCAGCGGCAATCGCAACCGAAACGGCCTGATCGCGCACGTCTTTCACAGCCGAGGCTTCGGCCGAGGCAATCTGGTCCTGCGCAGCAGCCAGACGGCGTTCGATCGACTTTTCGAGATCGACCTTCGCCTGGTCCGCAGCCAGAGCCGCGTCCTGTTTGGCCGCCTCGACAATCGCATCAGCCTGTGCCTGCACTTCACGCTGCTTGCGCTCGTACGAGGCCAGCAGGCTGCGTGCTTCTTCATGCAGGGCGCGGGCTTCGTCCAGCTCGGCCTTGATGCCTTCGGCACGGTTGTCCAGCGCACCGCCGATCATGCCCGGCACCTTGAAGTAGAACAGGACCGCGATGAAAACGATGAAGCCCAGAAGGACCACAAAGTCGGTGTTGCCAAGCGAGAAGAACGGGCCGCTTGCAGCCAGCGCGGGGCTGGCGGCACCAACGATCAGGATAAGGGCAAGAGTGTTCCGCATGTCACTTATCCTTTCATCTGCGTGTCAATGGCACTGTCGATGGCTTTGGCATCCGCCTCGCCGCCCAGCGCGGTGACCAGTTCAGCCGCCGTATCCTTGGCGACCACTTGAATGCTTTCCAGCGCACCGGCACGGATTTCGGCAATTGCCTTTTCCGATTCAGCCGCCTTTGCAGCGATTTCCGCATCCGCCCTGGCAATCGCGTCATCCAGACCAGCCTGGATTTCAGCACGGGCTTCGGCCGCGATACGCTGCGCTTCGGCACGGGCTTCGGCCAGCGCCTTGTTATAGGCCTCTTCGGCCTCGACCGCTTTGGCCTTCAGATCTTCGGCCGCAGCCAGGTCATTTGTAATGGTCCCCCGGCGCTCGGCCAGGATCGCCGCGATGCGGGGCAGAGCCACGCGAGACAGGACCAGAAAGATGACGACCAGCGTAATGACCAGCCAGAAAATCTGGTTGGGGAACCAATCGAAGCAGAGCTGCGGCATCCCGATGGCAGAGCCATGCGAGTCGACGCACGCGCCAACTACTTCTTCGCTAATGGGTTCAGTCGCCATGATGTCCTCCGTCGGAACGTTGTCTTTACAACAGGTGGGCCGCTATGGCTTGGACCCACCTGCGCGTAAGGATCAGGTTCCGCAGATTAGACGGCGAACATCAGCAGCAGCGAGACCAGGAATGCGAAGATCCCCAGGGCTTCTGCGAATGCGATACCGATGAACAGGGTTGCGGTCTGCGAAGCAGCCGCCGAAGGGTTGCGCAGGGCGCCGGCAAGGAAGTTGCCTGCAACGTTGCCCACCCCGATTGCGGCTGCGCCGGAACCGATTGCTGCCAGGCCTGCGCCGATGTGTGCGAGATCGCCTTCCATGATGTTTCTCCTTACGAATTGGAAGTTTCGATGTTGGGTTGTCGGACCTTAGTGCGAAGGATGCAGCGCATCTTTCAGATAAACACAGGTCAGAATGGTGAATACGTAGGCCTGAATGAAGGCCACAAGGACCTCGA
Organism: Ruegeria sp. BHSA123; assembly: GCF_059613425.1. Classification (NCBI taxonomy): domain Bacteria; kingdom Pseudomonadati; phylum Pseudomonadota; class Alphaproteobacteria; order Rhodobacterales; family Roseobacteraceae; genus Ruegeria; species Ruegeria sp. BHSA123. The sequence continues at coordinate 42,990 of NZ_JBXWSL010000023.1, forward strand.
GACCATACATTGCGGTGATCGCCAGAACTGACACAGGCGAAATCAGGGAAATTGCGGCAAAGCCTGCAAACACCTTGATCACCGCGTGGCCTGCCATGACGTTACCGGCAAGACGAATGGAGTGGCTGACGGGGCGTACGAAGTACGAGATCAGCTCGATGATCGCCAGGATCGGGCGCAGCGCCAGCGGCGCGCTGGAGACCCAGAACAGGCCCAGGAACGCGGCACCGTTCTTGACGAAACCCAGAATGGTCACGGTCAGGAACACGGCCAGCGCCAGCGGGATTGTCACGGCGAAATGCGATGTGGTGGTGAACGAGGTTGGGATCAGACCCAGGAAGTTCGCGGTCACAATGAACATGAACAGGGTCATGACATAGGGGAAGAACTTGACGCCGTCCTTGCCGCAGATGTCTTCCAGCATCTTGTAGATGAAGCCATAGGCCAGTTCCGCAATCGACTGCATCCGGGTCGGGACGATGGCGCGCTTTGACGTGCTGAGAACCAGCAGGCCAAAGATCGCCACGATGGCCAGGAACAGCCACAGGGTCACGTTGGTGGGCGTGTACCAGGCAATCTCGCCACCGAACAGCGGCTTGACGATGAACTGGTCCATCGGGTGAAACACCAGGCTGCTGGCTTCTGCTGCGTGGTCTGCGCCTTCGGCGCCGTGTGC
>NZ_JBXWSL010000024.1:0-42605 GCF_059613425.1 Ruegeria sp. BHSA123
TCAAAGACTGGAGACGCGTGGCAACCCGCTACGACAGGTGTCCCAAGGTCTTCCTCTCGGCCATCGCGCTCGCAGCCGTCGTCATCTACTGGTTATGAATCCTGACCCTAGTAGGGATAAGCATCTGTGGCCAATGAAAAAATCAAGACGGCTACCGAAGTTGTCACCGGGTTCATCGACGAGCAAGCGAAGGACGAAGACCTTGATCCTGACACTGTAAAATCGGTCGGCGCACTGCTTCATGAAGGCAAGCTGACCAAGGTCAATCTGCTTCGGCAGCTCGAAGTTCTGCGCAAGGCAGCGATCAATACTCAGGCAGATGAAGGCGGTGCAGATGACTAAGCTGCGTTCCCTCAAAGCCACCGGTTTCCGTGGCGCCCGGTTTGAGTTGCCGCAGAAATTCACCAAGAAACATCGAAGCCTTGCGATCTATGGAGAAAACGCCGCTGGCAAAAGCACGATCACCGACGCGCTGGAATGGTTCATCCGTGACCGGATCATCTTGCGGCATGCCGATATCGTCGGTTTTCTGGACGAAACCAAGGGACGAAAGCGCGAAGCGATAGCGCGTATTATCGGTTTTGACGAGACCATTCAGTTTCGATCAGTCATCCAGCAGTCGCGCAACACCCTGCAAAAAGACGGTTCCTACAAACCGTCAGAAATCCAGATTCTCGACGCTCAGTGCGTTTTTCTGGATAAATTCTCGACGAGGTTCGACAACATCACCCATTAGCTTGGTGAACAGATCGTCAGCTTCCACCATATCGTCAACGCGCACTTGCAGCAGCGTGCGTGCATCCGGGTCCAAAGTCGTTTCCCAAAGCTGGCCGGGGTTCATCTCTCCCAGACCTTTGTAGCGCTGCAAGGACAGGCCCTTTTCCCCTTCTTCCAGAATGGCGCGCAACAGGTCCAGCGGACCGTGGATCAATTGGCTACGATCACGGCGGATCAACGTGGCCGAAGTGTTGTAGACCTCTTGCAGGCTTTGCGTGAAGTTGCCTGTTTTGCGCGCTTCTCCCGACCGCAACATCGGGCCGTCCAAGGTGCGAACCTCTTCGACACCACGCAGAATGCGGGCCAGCCGAATTCCGTGATCCTGTGTGATCCGGCCCTGCCAGCCACGCTCATACTCCAGCGCGATCAGGTCCAGACGGGCGGCAACCTTGTCAGCCACCCCTTGCAGGTCTGCGTCCACCGCACCCGGCACAAAGGCACCTGCAACGGCGGCCTGTTCCAGGATGTGGCGCGGGTAGTGCGTCGGGAAGGCGTCCAGAACGCGTTTCAACTGGCGCGCTTCGTCCACCACGCGGGCCAGGTCCTGCCCGGTGATCTCTTCACCCGAACCCAGTTTCAGCACGGCGCCCTCGATCCCCTGGTTGACCAGATAATCGTCCAGAGCCGCCTGATCTTTCAGATAAACCTCTGATTTTCCACGCGAAACTTTATAAAGCGGCGGCTGCGCAATATAAAGATACCCACCTTCGATCAGCTCAGGCATTTGCCGGTAGAAGAACGTCAGCAGCAGAGTCCGGATGTGCGCACCGTCCACATCCGCATCGGTCATGATGACAATCTTGTGGTAACGCAACTTTTCAATATTGAACTCATCACGGCCGATACCCGTGCCCAGAGCCATGACAAGATTACCGATCTCTTGCGAGGACAACATCCTGTCAAACCGCGCGCGTTCCACGTTCAGGATCTTACCGCGCAGAGGCAGAACCGCTTGTGTCAGCCGGTCACGGCCCGTTTGCGCCGACCCTCCGGCTGAATCACCCTCGACAAGGAAGACTTCGGTTTTGGACGGGTCTTTTTCGGAACAATCCTTCAGCTTCCCCGCCAGATAGTTCACATCCATTGCCGTTTTGCGGCGGGTCAGTTCACGCGCCTTGCGCGCGGCCTCGCGCGCCAGTGCAGCTTCGATGATCTTGCCGACGATCGCCTTGGCCTCGGTCGGGTTTTCTTCGAACCACTCGGCAAGTTTTTCGTTCATCAGACCCTCGACCGCTGGGCGAACCTCGGAACTGACCAGCTTGTCTTTGGTTTGCGACGAGAATTTCGGATCAGGCACTTTGACCGACAGCACACAGGTCAGACCTTCGCGCGCGTCATCACCGGTAAAGCTGACCTTTTCCTTTTTCGCGATCCCGCTGGACTGCGCGTAGTTGTTGATCGTCCGGGTTAGGGCACCACGGAAACCCGCCACATGGGAACCGCCATCGCGCTGAGGAATATTGTTGGTAAAGGGCAGTACAGACTCGTGATAGCTGTCATTCCACCACATTGCGATTTCCACACCGATATCGTCGCGCTCGCCCTTGATATAGATCGGCTCGGACATGGCAGGGGTTTTGGACCGGTCGAGGTACTTGACGAACTCCTTGACCCCACCTTCATAGAACAGCTCGGTTTCCAGCCGTTCCGCCGGACGCTCGTCAATCAGGATGATCCGAACGCCCGAATTCAGGAAAGCCAGTTCGCGCAGGCGTTTTTCCAATGTCTCGAATGAGTATTCAAGGTTCGAGAATGTGTCGGTCGAAGCCAGAAACCGCACCTCTGTTCCTGTCCGGTCCCCGCATTCGCCAACAACCTTCAGGTGCTCAACGGTTTCGCCACCTTCAAATCGCGCGATGTGCTCTTTGCCATTGCGCCAGACGCGCAGTTCCAGCCAATCCGAAAGCGCGTTCACCACGGAAACACCCACACCGTGCAGGCCGCCCGACACCTTGTACGAGTTGCTGTCGAATTTCCCACCGGCGTGCAGCTGGGTCATGATGACCTCGGCCGCCGACACGCCTTCTTCCGGGTGGATGTCCACCGGAATACCGCGTCCATTGTCGCTGACCGAAACACTGGAATCGGCGTGAATTTTCACCGTCACATGGTCGGCATGACCCGCCAAAGCCTCGTCAATCCCGTTGTCGACAACTTCATACACCATATGGTGCAGACCCGAGCCATCATCCGTGTCCCCGATATACATGCCGGGGCGTTTGCGAACTGCCTCCAAGCCCTTAAGAACCTTGATAGAATCTGCGCCGTATTCTTGGGGGGCCTGTGCGTCTTCGGACATTCAGTCAGTACCTATATTATTTTGGTAACTTATACGTTTTCTGGTAGGGATTGTCACGCCATCCCCCAATATTTTGTGTTGTTCCGGATCGTTTTTTGCCGCCCGAAAAAGGGATCACAAACGATCGATATCAGAAGCGATATCCGCGGCAATTTCCAACGCGTCGACATCCTTGCGCTCGGCCGACAATCGCAGCCCGAGAATGTCCGACTGATACCGTGCCGCCAGTCGATCCGGATCATGTCCCGCCCCGATTTCACCGGCATCCTGAGCCCTGCGAAACAGATCAGCGAAACAGCCTTTCATTTCCGCCATGTGATGCGCCGCCTGATCCGCAAGGTCATGATCCTTCGCCTTCAACTCGGCATATGTCTTTGCCAACATGCAGGCCTTTGCCGGGGTCTCGACCGCTTCGATCACCAATCGGGGCTGCGCTTTCAGCGCCTCCTTCGGACCCAGTCTCTCTGCCAGGGCCTTTAAGCGCGCCACACCTTCTTGCGTATAACTCTCCAGCGTCAGCGCATAGAGCGCATCTTTCGACCCGAACGCCGCATAAAAACTGCCAGGCTTCAGCTTCAGTTCCCGCTCCAGATCCTTCAGCGATGTACCAGCCCAGCCCTGACGCCAGAAGATATCCTTCGCCTTCGCGATCAACACGTCACGATCGTATGCGGGTTTGCGGGGCATCAGCATCACCAATTTTTGAACGTTCACTCAAGTATATTCTTGAGCGTTCACTCAAGAAACCCTAAATACGACCCATCGCGCCAGAAACAGGAGTTCCGACATGGCCAATTTCCCGTCTCACGACCTCGAAACCGCGCCTGAAGCGTCCAAACCGCTGCTGCAAAAGTCTCAGGCCGCTTTTGGTCGCTTGCCCGGCCTGCATAAGGTCATGGCCGAAAGCCCTCAGCATCTGGAAGGCTATCAGGTTCTGCACGGCCTGTTCCTGCAAACTGATTTCGACAATGATGAGAAAACCGTCGTCTGGCAGACCATCAATGTGGAAAACGAATGCCACTACTGCGTGCCCGCCCACACCGGGATCGCCAAGATGATGAAGATCTCGGACGAGATATCGGACGCCCTGCGTAACGAAACTCCGTTGCCTTCAGCCAAACTCGAAGCACTGCGCACCTTCACCCTGCAAGTGATGGAAACCCGCGGCAACCCGACCGGCGACCAGCTTCAGGCGTTCTTTGACGCGGGCTATTCACACCGCGCGGTTCTGGATGTCGTGCTGGGTCTGGCCCAGAAAACCATGTCGAACTACGTCAACCACATGGCCAAAACCCCGGTGGACGAGGTTATGCGCGGCTTTCTGTGGGAACGCAAAGTCAGCGAACCGGCCTAAGCGGTCACGACCGAGCCCTGATCGCTATCGGTAACGATCAGCGTCTGGGCCCGGTCGCCCATTTCCGCAAACAGTTCGGGCCCGGTACCCGTCATCCAGGCCTGAGCGCCCAGCGCGCAAATCTCGTCATAAAGCGCTGCGCGCCGCCCAGCATCCAGATGCGCGGCCACCTCATCCAGCAGAACGATCGGAGGTGCGCCCAGCATCGCCGCCAGCGCCCGCGCATTGGACAGGATCAGCGACACCAAGAGCGCTTTCTGCTCACCAGTGGAACACTCCCGTGCCGGCACGCCCTTGGCCGCGAACACACCGTACAGGTCGGACCGATGCGGCCCCACCAGGGTCCGGCCCGCTGCCAGATCCCTGAACCGGCTCTCGCTCAACGCGTCTCGCAAATCTTCCGCTGTCTCGGGCATTGCGCCTTCGGTTTGCACCAACTCCAGTTCGGCAGAAGGAAAGACTGTTTCCGCCCGGTCCTGCGCCGCCCGCAGAAGATCCAGCGACCTCAACCGCGCGGTATGGATGCGGTGCCCCGTCTCGGCCAACTGCCCTTCAAGCGCCGCGTACCAATGCGCGTCCCTGATCTGCTCTTTCAGCAGACGGTTACGTTCGCGCATCGCTTTTTCATAAATCAGCGATGTTTCAGCGTGGGCCGGGTCAAAACTCAGCGCGATACGGTCCAGGAACCGACGGCGTCCCTCAGCCCCTTCAATCCACAGTCGGTCCATGGACGGGGTCAGCCAGACAACCCGCGCAAGTTTCCCCAGATCGATCTGGGTCGCCGACTTGCCATCAATTCTCACCTGTCGCGCTGCGCCGCCCTCGGACCAGGTTTCAATTTCAAACCGCTGCCCCTGAGCGTCCAGCAACCCGGACAGTTTCCAACCCAACGCCTCGGGCCGACGGGTCATCACGGCCGCGCTCGCCCGCCGCATCCCGCGACCGGGCGAAAACAACGACACCGCTTCAAGAATATTGGTCTTCCCGGCCCCGTTCGGCCCGTGAATGGCAACCGGCCGGCCGTCCAGAGTCAACCGCGCCAGCTTATGAGATCGAAAATGCGAGACCGTTAGCTCGGTCAGGGCCAATCCCATGACCCCTCCCTTCATCTTTTCAAAAATACTCCCGCCGGAGGCATCGCGCGTCCGCGCGATCAGACGCGCATCGGCATGACGACGTATACAGCGCTCAGGTCGTTGCCTTCACGCATCAATGTCGGGTCACCAGCCGAGTTGAACAGGAAAACTGCATTCTCACGATCCACCTGAGACGCAATCTCCAACAGGTATTTGGCGTTGAAACCGATCTCCAACCGCTCATCCCCGTAAGCGACGGCCAATTCCTCCTCGGCCGCGCCGCTGTCAGGAGCATTCACCGACAAGATCAGCTTGTCGCCTTCCAATTGCAACTTCACTGCCCGCGACCGTTCCGACGAAACAGTCGCCACGCGATCTACGGCCTGCGCGAATTCAGCAGCATCCACTTCAAGCTTGCGGGTATTTCCTTGTGGGATAACACGTGTGTAGTCGGGGAAGGTGCCGTCAATAACCTTCGACGTCAGCGTGATATCCGGCGTGGCAAAGCGTACCTTGGTTTCACTGACCGAAACGGCGATATCCATCTCGTCGTCATCCAACAGCTTGCGCAACTCGCCCACTGTTTTGCGAGGCACGATCACGCCCGGCATATCCGCCGCGCCATCCGGCAAATCTGCGTCAATTCTCGCTAGCCGGTGGCCATCGGTGGCCACACAACGCAACACTTTTCCACCCTCGGACCCATCCGCCACATGCATGTACACACCGTTCAGATAGTACCGGGTCTCTTCGGTCGAGATGGCGAATTTGGACTTGTCGAACAACCGGCGCAGCAATGCTGCCGACGCGCTGAAATTCGATTGATATTCCGAGGACGCCATCACCGGAAAATCTTCTTTTGGCAGTGTCGCCAGCGAAAAATTCGACCGACCCGCTTCAACTGTCAGCCGTCCTGCGGCGCTGTCAGCAGTCAATGTCACCAGCGCACCGTCCGGCAGTTTGCGCACAATCTCATGCAGGGTTGTTGCCGCGACGGTCGTCGCGCCCGCCTTTTCGACCTGTGCGGGTGCCTTATCGACCACTTCGATATCCAGATCGGTGGCACGGAACTGGACCTGATCGCCTTCGGCCTCGATCAGGACATTGGCAAGTATAGGAATGGTATTGCGACGTTCTACAACGGACTGAGCCTGCGAAACGGCTTTAAGAAGGGTGCCGCGTTCAATGCTGATCTTCATACCCTCAATTCCTCTGACTTGCGTACCGACATGGGCGGGACTGGCACGTTAGCGGTTCCACCCCGAGGCACAAGGATTTTTTACGGATTTCTGGGTTGGAATGCACCAACCGTCAAGTGCGGCGTGCCCCACACGCCTCAGTTCTGGTGCAACCGTGGATTCTTACGCACAAAAAACGCCCCGGCACAGAAGTCCGGAGCGTTTCTTAGCACTACTGGCCCGGTTCAGGCTTCGAGAGAACGGCGCAGCATTTCCACGTCTTCAGCGATCTGACCATCGGTCAGTTTCAGCTCTTCAATGCGCTTGACGCCATGCATGACCGTGGTGTGGTCGCGCCCGCCGAACCGGCGGCCGATCTCTGGCAGCGACCGGCTGGTCAGCTGCTTGCACAGATACATCGCCACCTGACGAGGGCGCGCGTAGGATCGCAGGCGCTTGGGACCGATGATATCAGACATGCGGATGTTGTAGTATTCGGATACTTTCCGCTGAATCTCTTCAACCGTGATCTTACGCTCGGATGCGCGCAGGACATCTGCCAGACAATCCTGCGTCAGCTCCATGTCGATCTCGCGTCCAACCAACGAGGCAAAGGCAAACAGACGTGTCAGAGCACCTTCCAGCACGCGGACATTGGTCGAGATACGATGAGCCAAAAATTCAAGGACGCCATCTGCAATCGTCAGGTCGGGATAGGAACTGCTATATTGCTGGACCTTGTTCTGAAGAATGCCCAGACGCAATTCATAGTCGGTCGGATGCAGGTCAACGACCAAACCACATTGAAGGCGGGACTTTACACGATCTTCCAGATCCTTGATTTCGCCCGGGGCGCGGTCGGCCGAGATGATGATCTGCTTGTTCTGATCCACCAGCGCATTGAACGTATGGAAAAACTCTTCCTGAGTAGAATCCTTTCCGGCAATGAACTGCACGTCATCGACCATCAACACATCGACCGAACGGAACAAATGTTTGAAATCCATCATCCGGCGTTCCCGCAGGGCCTGCACGAAGCGATACATGAACTGTTCGGCTGACAGGTACAGGACATTCAGTTCCGGATGCTTGGTTTTCAGCTCCCAGGCAATTGCGTGCATCAGGTGGGTCTTACCCAGACCCACTCCACCATACAGAACAAGCGGGTTGAATGTTACCGGGCCACCTTCGGACACACGGCGCGCGGCAGCATGGGCCAGCTCGTTGGGTTTGCCCACCACAAAACTGTCAAAGGTGAAACGTGAATCGAGCGGCGCGGCCTGCAACGACTCCAAAGCGTTCTGCGCACTATCCGTCGCCGCTAAGGGTACCGGCTCTGGCTGAGTTTCGGTGACCACCTTGGCTGCGGGCTTGGGACGCGCGGGAGAGTTGGCAGCAACACGGAAGTCCAGACGCTGAACGGTTTCCCCAGCCGTATTCAGCTCGTACAAGATGAGGTCCGCAAAATTCTGGCTGACGTAGTTCCCCATAAAGTTCGTTGGCACGGAAAAAACCGCCACACCATCCTGCAGCTCTTTAAATTCCAGAGGCTCGATCCATGTGGTGTAATTATTCCGACCGACAGCCTTCAGCAATTTGTTACGCAGTAGTCCCCATTTCTCTTGTGTCATTCAGCGCCTCACGCATCCCATTCTTATTGGCCTGTCGGCCTTATCATACGAAGCCGGTTGCCCGGTCTTGCATTCACACGCCCAAAGGGAACCTGTCGCCAAACCTAACGGCTTGGCGGGATTGCCCCTGAAAGTTCGGTGCACCCGGATTTTCGACGCTCAACAATAAATGAGCGTCCCGAAACTCGGGCTGCACGTCACAATCTCAATTTTCAGACAGGGCCGAGAATCCCGGATAATCCGGACTTCGCGGCAGATCGGCAGCCCAGCTTGCGCCAGTCGTCGACGAATGTTTCCTGATCGATCTGATGCCCGTCAGTCCGATCGAGTAAACAGCCTGTCCCCCCAAGCGAGTGAATCGCTGACATCAGTGGTAGCAACTTGAAATGGGGCGCGGCAACGAAACTCTGATATTGACTCGGGTCTTTGGTCGAAAGAATCTCTCGGTTTCGTGAAGGCGCGGTATTCCGGCAACACGAAAAAAGGCGCCGCAATGCGCAGCGCCTTTGACATTAGTTCAGCCTTGCTGACTTGACCTAGGGTAACCCGCAGGCTTCAACCCAGAGCTTTGACCCGGGCCGACAGGCGCGACATTTTACGCGCAGCAGTGTTCTTGTGGAACACGCCTTTGGTGACGCCGCGCATCAGCTCGGGCTGGGCGGCGCGCAGTGCTGCGGTTGCCGCATCTTTGTCACCGGATGCAATCGCTTCTTCGACTTTACGCAGGTAGGTGCGGATGCGCGAACGACGCGCTTTGTTAACAGCGAAACGCTTTTCGTTCTGACGGGCGCGTTTCTTTGCCTGGGGCGAATTTGCCATGTGTCTCTGACCTTCGTTCGGTACGGTTATCAAGGGTTGCGCGCCACGGATATATCCGCACCGGATCAGAAATCACGAGTGTGAGTCGGGCCAAGCGGGCCGCACGCGCATGTATTGCGGCGCTCATTACCGAACATTTTAAGGATTGCCAAGCCGATTCTTGGATCTCACAGACCCGGCAAAGAAAAGGCGGGCAACACCCGCCTTTCATTAATCTCTTGCGATTTACTTGTCGCGAAACTGCGCAGCCCGCTTTTCAAGAAACGCCGCCATGCCCTCTTTCTGGTCTTCGGTGGCAAACATGGAATGGAAGACCCGACGCTCAAACAGCATACCTTCACTCAGCGGAAGCTCGTAACTGCGATTGACCGCTTCTTTTGCCGCCGCTGCCGTAAGTGCCGATTTCTCGGCTATTTTTTGCGCCGCGCCGACGGCTTCTTCGATCAGCTTCTTAGCCGGTACGACCCGGCTGACCAAACCAGAGCGCTCAGCTTCGTCCGCGTCCATGAACCGCCCAGTCAGGTTCATGTCCATCGCCTTGGACTTGCCGACAAAGCGCGTCAAACGCTGGGTGCCGCCCAACCCGGCTATGACGCCAAGGTTGATTTCAGGCTGGCCGAATTTTGCAGTGTCCGCAGCAATGATGAAATCGCAAAGCATTGCCAACTCGCATCCCCCACCCAGAGCATAGCCCGCGACCGCGGCGATGATCGGTTTGCGAATAGCGGAAACCCGATCGTTTGCATCAGCAAAAAGGTTGGTTGTGTAGACATCGACAAAGCTCATCTCGGACATTTCCCTGATGTCCGCGCCTGCGGCAAAGGCCTTGTCCGATCCGGTGATGACGATGCAACGCACCTTGTCGTTGCTGTCCGCCTCTTCCAGCGCGGTACACAACTCACCCAGCAACTGGGAGTTCAGCGCATTCAACGCATCTGGTCTGTCGAGTTTGATTAGGGCGACGTGGTCTTCGATTTCGACGATGATCGTCTCAAAAGCCATGAGAAAAAAGCTTCCGGTTGTTCCGTTCAGTTACGAGTCCTTACCACGCGAATTCTCTGGATCAAGCTATCTTTGGCATTGCGCACAGTAGAAGGATGAGCGACCGGACTGGGTGATTCTCTGGATCAGACCATTGCAACCCTCGGTTCGGCAGGGCTTTCCTTCACGACCGTAGACATCAAAACTGTGCTGAAAATATCCAAGTTCTCCATCAGCTTGCCGGAAATCCCGCAGGGATGATCCGCCTGCTTGGATCGCGTCCTGCAACACCTTCCGAATGATGGGAACCAGCGATGCGACACGCGTCGCAGAAATTTGCCCTGCTTTGCGACGTGGCGACACCTTGCCGCGATAAAGCGCTTCGCAAACATAGATATTCCCCAATCCGGCAACGATTCCCTGATCCAGCAGGGCTGATTTGACTGGGGTATTCCTGCCTTTGAGCGCCTCAATCAGGTGTTGCTCGTGGAAATCATTGCCCAAGGGCTCTGGTCCCAGAACCGCCAGAAGCTTGTGATCCTCGGCTGTGGCTGTGGGCAGCAGGTCCATCGCTCCGAACCGGCGTGGATCGTTAAAGGTGATACGCGTCCCGTTGGCCATGTGAAAAACAACATGGTCATGTTTCTCAGCGGCAGGATGTTCGCGCAGGAAATGACCTAGTGGATCCCCTGACACCGTCATTCGCCCGGACATCCCCAGATGGATCAACAATGTCTCGCCGCTGCTGAGATCGGCCAGGATATATTTTGATCGCCGCCGTAACCGATCCACGCGCTGCCCGGTCAGCCGTTCTGCCATGCGTTCGGGAAATGGCCAGCGCAGATCCGGGCGATTCACATCGGCGCGTTCGATCTCGACCCCCTCCATCGCAAGGCTCAGGCCGCGTCTTACGGTCTCGACCTCGGGCAATTCTGGCATTACAGGGCTCCTATTCCAAAGGGCCGCATTGTGCCCCGCTTCCAGAGCCCTATAACAGAAGCGAAATTCGACAAACGGCAAGGCTTATGTCCGACAACAGCGACAACACCACTCATTTCGGGTTCGAAACCGTACGCGAGGCTGACAAGGCCGGGCGCGTGCAGGGCGTGTTCAACTCGGTCGCCTCGAAATATGACGTGATGAACGATGTCATGTCGATGGGTATCCACCGGGTCTGGAAAGACGCGATGATGGACTGGCTAGCTCCGCGTCCCGGTCAGCGTTTGCTGGATGTTGCGGGCGGAACCGGTGACATTTCCTTTCGCTTTCTGAAACGTGCAGGCTATGGCCATGCCACGGTTCTTGATCTGACGGAACCCATGCTGGTCGAAGGCCGGCAACGCGCCGAAGCCGACCAGATGGCCGACAGCCTGAACTGGGTGGTGGGCGATGCCATGGCCCTGCCGTTCGAGGACAACACCTTTGACGTCTACACGATCTCGTTCGGCATCCGGAACGTGACCCGCCCGCAAGAGGCCCTGAACGAAGCCTTTCGCGTGCTGAAACCCGGTGGCCGCCTGATGGTGCTGGAGTTCAGTCAGCTTCCCAATGACGGGTTGCAAAAGCTCTATGACCTCTACAGTTTCAATGTCATTCCACGCATGGGGAAGCTGATCGCGAATGATTACGACAGCTATCAGTATCTGGTGGAGTCGATCCGTAAGTTTCCTGATCAGGAAACCTTCCTGAACATGGTCCGAACTGCTGGCTTCGAAAACGCCAAATACCGCAATCTCAGCATGGGTATCGCCGCGCTGCATTCCGGCTGGAAAATCTGACACATGCGTGGCCCACATAATATCATCCGCCTGATCCGAACGGGTGCCACGCTTGAGCGCACCGGTGCCATGAATGTCGTGCTGGATGCATTCGAAGCCCCGCGCCCGCTTCGCGTCATCGCTCATGCTTTGGGCAAACCGTTTCAGTGGCTGGGCTACAAAGGCGACCCGCAGATGCCACCCGCAACCCGTGCCCTGACCGCTTTGGGTCCGGCATATATCAAATTCGGGCAGGTGCTTTCCACCCGCCCTGATGTCGTCGGCAACGAACTGGCAGAACAATTACGTGTCCTACAGGACAAACTCCCGCCTTTTTCCCGGACAAAAGCCATGGCCGAGGTTGAAAAGGAACTTGGACAGCCAGTGGCGGACGTGTTCTCTGAGTTCAGTGAACCTATTGCAGCCGCGTCCATCGCTCAGGTCCACAAAGCCAAACTGGTTAGCACAGGCGAAGATGTCGCCGTCAAAGTTCTGCGCCCGGGGATCGAGCGCGCATTTCGCAAGGATGTGGATGCATTTTATTTCGCCGCTCGCATCGTGCAGCTTTTCGCCCCCGGTGCCCGCCGTCTGAGGCCCATGGAGGTCATTGAACATTTCGACGGCGTTGTTCGGGGCGAACTGGATCTGCGTCTGGAAAGCGCTGCCGCCTCGGAATACGCGGCCAACACAAAAGACGACACAGGGTTCTGGCTGCCGCCCGTCTTGTGGTCACTGTCGGCACGGCGCGTGATGACACTCCGCTGGGCCGACGGTGTTGCATTGGGTGAAAATGACGCACTGGACGCCGCAGGCCACGATCGCCGCGACCTGGCTGAACGTGTGCTGCGTCTATTCCTTCTTCACGCCTTGCGCGACGGCTATTTCCACGCCGATATGCATCAGGGCAACCTAAAGGTCGCCGCCAACGGTGACATCATCGCTTATGATTACGGTATCATGGGCCATATCGACGAATACACGCGCCGGGTCTATGCCGAGATCCTGTTCGGTTTCATCCGCCGCGACTACAAGCGCGTGGCCGAAGTGCATTTCGAAGCCGGTTACGTTCCTGCACATCAGGACGTCGATGAATTCGCCCGCGCCCTGCGTGCGGTTGGCGAACCGATCTTCGGTATGGATGCCTCGCATATTTCGATGGGCCGTTTGCTAAGCTATCTGTTCGAAGTGACAGAGCGTTTTGGCATGGAGACACGTACCGAGCTGATCCTCCTACAGCGCACGATGGTCGTGGTTGAAGGTGTTGCCCGGTCACTGGATGACCACATCAATATCTGGGAAGTCGCCCGCCCCGTGGTCGAAGATTACATTAAACAATCCATCGGCCCGCGCGCCGCGCTTCGTGACTTTGCCAAAACCGCTTTGGTTCTGGCACGCTTTGGTCCGCGCCTGCCGACATTGGTCGAAAACGCGTTGATTGCACAGACACACAAAGAAGAACCGGAAAACTCGGGTCTTTTGCCAAAAATCCTGCCAGCCGCTCTCGGTGCAGTTGCCGGCGCAGCCATAGTTTTGTTGATCACGACACTCGGCTGGTTGTGATCCACAGCTTCATCTGGCTGAAAACATCCTCGGGGGGAATCGCGCCTTGCGCGATGGGGGGGGCAGACAGCCCCCCTTGCCCAAACCTGGATCAGAGCCGCTCGATGGCAATGGCTATCCCCTGACCGCCACCAATACACATGGTGATCAACCCTTTTGATCCACCTGTACGCTCCAACTCGTAAAGTGTCTTCATGGTAATGATGGCACCCGTCGCACCGACAGGATGTCCCAGGGCAATCGCACCTCCATTCGGGTTCACTTTCGCTGCATCCAACCCAAGCTCCTGATTGACGGCCAGCGCCTGCGCGGCAAATGCTTCGTTGCTTTCGATCACATCGAAATCTTCCACCGAAAGACCCGTCTTCCTGAGCAGGTTTTGCACGGCCGGTACCGGGCCAATACCCATGACTTCGGGGCGCACGCCAGCATGTGCATAGCCGATTACACGCGCTTTTGGCTTCAACCCGGCCTTTTCCGCCGCATCCGCCGTTGCCAGAACCATCGCCGCCGCGCCATCGTTGATGCCCGAGGCATTGCCTGCCGTTACACGCCCATCTTTCTTGAACACAGGTCGCAACCCGGCCAGCGCTTCGGCGGTCGTCGCTTTGGGATGCTCATCAACTTTGAAATCCACCATGTCCCGCTTGACCTTCACCTGAACGGGCACGATCTGGCTTTCGAAATATCCGGCTTCAATTGCGGCGGCAGCGCGGGTCTGGCTGGCAAGGGCGAATTCGTCCATCTGTTCACGGCTGATCTGGTGTTCATCGGCAACGTTCTCGGCCGTCACACCCATGTGCCCTGTGCCAAAGGGGCAGTTCAACGCACCCAGCATCATGTCCAGTGATGTGACATCACCCATTTTCGCGCCCCAGCGTGCCTGTGGAACAATGTAAGGGCTTCGCGACATGCTTTCTGCCCCACCTGCCACGGCAAAATCGGCATCGCCAAGCATCAAGGACTGCATTGCCGACACGATCGCCTGTGCGCCTGAACCACACAGTCGGTTTACATTCATCGCAGGGGTGCCGTTCGGAATCCCGGCCTGCATCGCGGCAACGCGCGACAGGTACATGTCCCGAGGCTCGGTGTTGATGACATGACCAAACACAACATGCCCGATTTGAGCACCTTCTACCCCTGACCGCTCCAAGGCCGCTTCGGTGACCACCGTCGCCAGATCAATGGGCGCGGTTGACGCAAGTGCGCCACCAAAAGTTCCAATCGCGGTGCGCGCACCATCCAACAATACGATGTCTGTCATGTCTTTCTCCTCTTGGAATCGTCGTCAGTATGCACATGCAGCATGATCCTGTCCTATAGGACGTGCCGTCACGGATGGAATTGACAAGCGGGGTCCCAACACGCATGGATTCCGTCATGACGGAGAACACAGACGATATCCTGAACCTTTTGCCCGCCCGCCTGAAAGACGCACGCCGGGCCAAAGGACTGTCGCTGGAAGCAGTCGCAAACCTGAGTGGCGTGTCCAGATCCATGGTTAGCCAGATCGAACGCGGGGAAAGTAGCCCGACGATCTCGACCCTCTGGAACCTGACCCGTGCGCTACAGGTGGATTTTGCCGGTCTTCTGGAAGGTTCAAAAGCCAGTGATCAGATCGAGGTGCTGCGCGCGTCCGAAGTGCCCAGCATCGACAATATGGGGCAGAACTGCCGCATTCGCATCCTTTCCCCGCCGGAAGAGGCCGGAGGTCATGAGGTTTACGATATCGAGTTCGACAAAGGCGGGGCCTTGAACAGCCAGCCCCATGCGCGCGGCGCGCGTGAGCAGCTGACCGTGCTGGAAGGCGCCGTCAAGGTTACATCGGGCAGTGCCGTGTCGGAACTGAGCCGAGGGGATACCGCCCGCTATGCCGCGGATATCGTGCATTCCATCTCGGCCAAAGAACCAGCGCGGGTGTTTCTGATCGTAAAGAACGCCTAACATCAGCAGATTTCCGCCTTCACGGAAAATTTTCCTGTATATTGAAATTCCCCTATTTGGGAAATCCATCCGCTATGTTAGACGTGCGACTCAGTTGAACGGAGGTCGCCATGGCAGATGCATTCCTGTCCCACATCACGGACACACTCGCGCAGATCGAATCCGAGGGGCTGTATAAGCGCGAACGAATGATCACCTCGCCTCAGGGCGGTGAGATTACGGTTGGCGGCAAACGGGTGATCAACCTGTGCGCCAACAACTATCTGGGTCTTGCGGATCACCCCGCGCTGATCGAGGCCGCAACAAATGCGATGGGTCCGAAAGGATTCGGTATGGCCTCGGTCCGGTTCATCTGCGGGACGCAGGATATTCACCGTGAACTGGAACAGCGGTTGGCGAAGTTCCTGAACAAGGACGATGCGATCCTGTTTGCGGCCTGCTTTGATGCCAATGGCGGGCTGTTCGAACCGTTGCTGGGGCCTGAAGATGCCATCATTTCGGACAGTCTGAACCACGCCTCGATCATTGACGGGGTGCGGCTGTGCAAGGCCAAGCGCTATCGCTATCTGAACAATGACATGAACGACCTGGAAGCGTGGCTGAAGCAAGCGCGCGAGGATGGCGCGCGTCACATCATGATCGCAACCGATGGCGTGTTCTCGATGGATGGCTATCTGGCCAACCTGCCGAAAATTCGCGAACTGGCTGACAAATACGACGCCATCGTGATGGTCGATGATTGCCATGCAACGGGCTTCATGGGGCCGCGCGGTGCAGGAACACCGGATCACTTTGGTGTTGATGTCGACATTCTGACTGGAACTTTGGGCAAGGCACTTGGGGGGGCAATCGGCGGCTACATCGCCGGGCCGCAGCCAGTGATCGACCTGCTGCGGCAGCGGGCGCGGCCCTATCTTTTCTCGAACTCGCTGCCGCCATCCATCGTCGCCGCAGGGATTGAGGCGATCCGCCTGGTCGAAGAAGGCGACATTCTACGCGCGCAGTTGTTCGGAAACGCAAAGTACTGGCGTGCCGGTTTGGAAAAGCTTGGCTTTGACGTTTTGCCCGGCGAACATCCGATCATCCCTGTCATGCTGGGCGACGCGACGCTGGCACAAGAGATGGCCACCAAGCTGTTTGACGAGGGCGTGTATGTCTCGGGCTTCTTCTTTCCTGTTGTTCCCCGCGGGCAGGCGCGGATCAGAACACAGATGAACGCCGCCCTGACGCGGGACGAACTGGACCGCGCTCTGGCGGCCTTTGGCAAAGTCGGCAAGGAACTGGGGGTGATCTGATGCGACCCAACACGATGAAAGCGCTGGAAAAGTCGAAACCCGAAGAGGGGTTGTGGATGGTACAGGCCCCGGTCCCGGAAATCGGGCCGGATGAGGTGCTGATCAAGATCAACAAGACCGGAATTTGCGGTACCGACATTCACATCTGGAACTGGGATGAGTGGGCCTCTCACACCGTTCCGGTTCCGATGATCACTGGTCATGAGTTCGCTGGGGAAATCGTTGAGATTGGGCGCAACGTAACCGGCCTGAACGTTGGGCAGCGCTGTTCCGGCGAAGGGCATCTGATCGGCACTGAAAGCCGTCAAAGCCGCGCAGGCAAGTTTCACCTCGACCCCGGCACGCGCGGGATCGGGGTGAATGAACAGGGCGCGTTTGCGCAATACCTGAAACTGCCTGCCTTCAATGTTGTTCCCCTACCGGATGATATCCCGGATGAGATCGGGGCAATCCTTGATCCGCTGGGCAATGCGGTACACACCGCGTTAAGCTTCGATCTTCTGGGCGAAGATGTCCTGATCACCGGCGCAGGACCCATTGGCATCATGGCCGCCGCCGTTGCCCGCCATGCAGGTGCCCGTAACGTGGTGATTACCGACATAAACGCTGAACGATTGAAACTCTCGGAACATGTCGTGCCGTCGGTGCGGACCGTTGATGTTTCCAAACAAGATTTGCACGATGTCATCGCACAGCTAGGAATGAAAGAAGGCTTTGATGTGGGGCTTGAAATGTCCGGCTCACAAGCCGCGCTTGACCAGATGGTCGAAGCGCTTGTGATGGGTGGGAAAATCGCCTTGCTGGGGATACCGCCGGGGAAATCTCCAGTCGACTGGTCGCGTATCGTTTTCAAGGCGATCACAATCAAGGGTGTCTATGGTCGCGAAATGTTCGAGACCTGGTACAAGATGATCGCCATGCTGCAAAATGGCTTGGATGTGTCCCGCGTGATCACGCATCGCTTTGCGGTTGATGATTTCGCGGATGGTTTTGCCGCGATGAAATCCGGCCTCTCAGGCAAGGTTGTCCTTGACTGGACCTAACCCGCTGGAAAGTTACGAACTCAACGCCTAGACAGGTGCAAGGATCGCACAACGGAGGCATGAGATGGGCGAGAACAAAGACGATCGTCTGTTGCAAAGAGGTGTCGAAGACACTCTGATCACTGATTTCGCCGAGACACATCGCAAAAGCTATGGAGATTTTCTGCAACTCAAAACGCTGCTGAATCTGCAAAAGACCTTTCAGGACCCTGCGCAGCCGGACGAGATGCTGTTCATTATTATCCATCAGGTCAGCGAACTGTGGCTGAAACTGATGCACCACCAACTGGTCGAGGTGCGCCGTTTTCTGCAACAGGATGAATTTGGCCCAGCCATGAAAAACCTCGACCGAATCAAGGCCATTCAACGGCAGTTGATTGCGGCTTGGGAAACCCTGCTGACCATGACGCCTGCCGACTATATGACGTTTCGGCAGGCTCTTGGCAGCTCGTCAGGGTTTCAGAGCTACGGGTATCGGCAGATCGAATTCATTCTCGGCAACAAGGATGCCTCAACACTGAAGGTCCATACGCATGACCCAGAGGTGATGGAGATGCTGAATGCCGCACTGACCAAACCGTCGCTTTATGACGAGGTGTTGCACATGTTGGCCCGCCAAGGGTTCGATGTGCCCAAAGATCTGATCGAACGCGATTACGCCCAACCCTATTCCGGCGATTCGCGCGTGGTGCAAATTTGGGTGGAGGTGTTTCGAAACACTGAAAAATACTGGGATCTTTATGCTTTGGCCGAAAAGCTGATGGATGTGGAAAGTTTGTTTCAACGCTGGCGCTTTGACCATGCCACCGCGGTTGAGCGCGTGATCGGGATGCAACCTGGCACTGGTGGCTCAAGCGGCGTGGCCTTTTTGCGAAAGGCGCTAGAGCTGCGGTTTTTCCACGACCTTTACGACGTGCGTACGGAATTGATGTATAGCGGGCAGAACTAAGACATGTTGTATCGAGGATTTTCGCAATCCGATCTGGAGCGGGAGTACTCTCCCAGCACAATGATCGGCGGCGACCTGAGCCCCTATCTTGCCAGTTATCAGGCGCTGAGTGCTCAGGCGCGGGCCGACTTTCCGGTACGGGAAAGTCTGGCTTATGGTGACAGCCCCCTTCAAGTTTTGGATTTCTTTCCCGCTCGCGATGACAAGGCACCCCTGCACGTCTTCATTCACGGCGGGTACTGGCAGGCGCTCAGCCAGAATGAGTCGTCTCTGATGGCGCCGGGGCTGTTGGAACACGGGCAAGCTTTTGCGACTGTGAACTACACGCTGGCACCCGATGCCCGGATTGGCGACATGATCGACGAGTGCCGTGACGCGTTGTTGTGGCTGGCGGCCCAGGCTGAGGAGTTGGGGTTCGACCCGTCGCGGATCACCCTGTCAGGTCACAGTGCAGGCGCGCATCTGGCGGCGATGGTGATGGCAACCTCATCAGACGCCCTTGCCAAAGCGGGGCTCCGGGTGCGGGATGTGCTTCTGATCAGCGGCATATACGACCTGGAACCGATCAGCCTGATGTCGGTGAACGATCCGCTGCAATTGACACCGGTCGAGGTCAACGATCTGTCACCCATCCGCAATCTGCCCCGGCCCGGTCCTCGATACCATGTTTCGGTGGCCGAACGGGATACGGATGAGTTCATTCGCCAAAGCCGTGACTATGCCGAAAGGCTGCGAAAGTCCGGACACTCTGTCAGCTTTATGCTCGCGCAAGGAATGCATCATTTCGATATCATCATGCATTCAGCTACGTTTCTGCCCCAAACAAAATAAGCGCCTCGACAAATGAAAACAGCGGCCTAAGGGGGTCGCTGTTTTTCGTTTTCAACTTATGCCGGGTTAGTCCAGCGTGCGGGTGACTTCTTCGCGCTCGAAGATTTCGATCACGTCGCCTGCGCGAATGTCATCGTAGTTCTCGAATGCCATACCGCATTCCTGACCCGACTGAACCTCGGCCACTTCGTCCTTGAAACGCTTCAGTGTTTTCAGCGTGCCTTCGTGAATCACCACGTTGTCGCGCAGCAGGCGGACACCGGCGGAACGGCGCGCCACACCTTCGGTAACCAGACAGCCGGCAACCTTGCCAACGCCGGTGACCTTAAAGACTTCGCGGATTTCGGCGTAACCGATGAACTTCTCGCGAATCTCGGCGCTCAACAGACCCGATGCGGCAGCTTTCACGTCGTCCACCAGATCGTAGATAACCGAGTAATAGCGAATCTCGACACCTTTCTGGTTTGCCGTGTTCCGGGCAGACGCATTGGCCCGCACGTTGAAACCCAGGATCGGAGCACCCGAGGCCTCGGCAAGACCGACATCGGTTTCGGTGATTGCACCCACGCCCGAATGCAATACGCGCACGCGTACCTCGTCGTTGCCGATCTTCTCCATCGCCTGAACGATGGCCTCAGCCGAACCCTGCACGTCCGCTTTCATCAGAATCGGCAGTTCGGTGACGCTTTCGTCTTCCTTGGCCTTCTGCATCAGCTGCTCAAGGGTGGTAGCGGCACCGGCGGCAGCGCGTTTGTCCTTGGCGGCCTGCTCGCGGTAGGCGGCGATCTCGCGCGCCTGTGCTTCAGTCTCGGTCACGTTCAGAACGTCACCGGCTTCCGGTGTGCCATTGAGACCCAGAACCTCGACCGGAACCGAAGGACCCGCTTCCTGAACGCGTTCACCCTTGTCATTGATCAGCGCACGGACCTTACCGTACTGCTCACCCACAACAAAGATATCGCCCTGACGCAGCGTGCCGTTCTGAACCAGAACGGTCGCGACCGGACCACGGCCTACATCCAGCTGCGCCTCGATCACGGCACCCTGGGCTGCGCGATCGGGGTTGGCTTTCAGTTCCAGAATCTCGGCCTGCAATGCGATGGCTTCCAGCAGCTCGTCCAGACCCTGACCGGTGATGGCGGACACTTCTACGTCCTGAACCTCACCCGACATTTTCTCGACGATCACCTCGTGTTGCAACAGATCGGTGCGCACCTTGTCCGGATTTGCATCATGCTTGTCGATCTTGTTGATCGCCACGATCATCGGCACTTTGGCCGCCTTCGCGTGATTGATCGCCTCGATTGTCTGCGGCATGACCGCGTCATCGGCAGCGACAACCAGAACCACGATATCGGTCACCTGAGCACCGCGCGAGCGCATCGAGGTAAACGCCGCGTGGCCGGGTGTATCCAGGAATGTCAGCGTCGATCCACCATCGGTTTTCACCTGATAGGCACCGATATGCTGGGTGATGCCACCGGCCTCACCAGCCACAACGCGCGCATCGCGGATTGCATCCAGCAGCGATGTTTTCCCGTGGTCGACGTGACCCATGATGGTGATGACGGGCGGACGAGGCTTCAGATCGTCTTCGCTGTCTTCGACCTCTTTGATGACGTCCTCAACATCCGAATCAGAGACGCGTGTGACCTTATGGCCAAACTCTTCGATGATCAGTTCGGCAGTATCAGCGTCGATGGTCTGGTTTTGCGTGACCATCATACCCATCTGCATCAACGATTTGACCACGTCAGCCACACGCTCGGCCATACGGTTGGCCAGTTCTGAGACCATGATCGCCTCAGGCAGTTGTACGTCGCGGATCACCTTTTCACGCTCGACCGAACCGCCCATGGCTTTCTGACGGGCGCGTTCCTGCTTGCGCTTCATCGCTGCCATCGACCGCTGGCGGCTGCCTTCGTCACCAGTGGCCTGACCCAGTGTCAGCTTGCCTGAACGACGGTTGTCTTCGCGGCCCTTGCCACGACCGCGCTGTTCGCGTTCGCGATCCTGCTTGCGAGGCGCGGCTGCAGGCGCAGGTTTGCTGGCCGGGCTACGTGCAGCTTTGGCTTCTTCAGGGGCCGGCGAAGCGACAGCAGCAACAGCAGCACGCTTGGCTTCTTCTTCAGCCTCCACGCGCTTGCGCTCTTCATCTTCGGCTTTCTGACGGGCGCGCTCTTCGGCTTCACGCTGCTCGCGCTCTTTCGCTTCCTGTTCCGCACGGCGGCGCACACGTTCTTCTTCGCGTGCCTTTTCAGCGGCTTCGCGTTCAGCGGCCTCTTCGACCTCGCGGGCCTTGGCAGCCTGCAAAGCTTTCATACGGCGCGCCATTTCCGCGTCGGAAATACCTGCGGGACGACGCGACGGATCACCCGAAGGGGCGGCACCGCCACCCGGCTTTGCCGCGCCCGGCTTGGGGACCACCACGCGTTTGCGTTTGGTTTCCACCACGACATTCTTGGTGCGTCCGTGGCTGAAACTCTGTTTCACATTTCCGGGGCGTGCCCCGCCACGAAGACCCAATGTCTTTTTGCCGTCACTATCGCTCATAAAGCTTCTTACCCTTCCGCGCGGCCCTTGCCGCCGTCATCCGTTTCGCGCAAGCCACGCAGGCGCTGCGCTTCCTCTACAACACGTTTGGCGAGTCCGCCAGAGGCCAAGGCCGCATGAATCACCGTTTGGCGCCCAAATGCTTGCCCTAATTCGTCTGCCGTCAACCAACCGATGTATTTTCCTAAGTGCGGCGTACTGAGCTTCGACTTGCCGCGCCCCGATCCATCGGTGGCCTGAATCAGCACCTGAGCCTCTTCCCGGTCCAGCCACGACTTGACCTTTTCATACCCGGCAACCGCGTCGCCGGACTTGCGCGCCAGACTGAGCAACTCAATCACACGGCGCGCGATCTGTTTTTCAACCTCTGCCGTCAGGTCCTGAGGCACGGTCACCTGTGCCTTGAACCCCCGCGCAAACAGTTTCTTGCCAATGGCCTTGTCCAGCGCGGCACGATCCGCCGCCACATAAACGCCCCGCCCCGGCAACTTTGCCGCGACATCCGGAAAGACCTGACCATCCGGCCCCGTCACAAAGCGGATCAAGCCATATTTAGGCTGAACCTCGCCTGTGGCGATGCACTTGCGTTCGGGTCCGTCAGACCGATCCTTATGGACGCCACCGCGACCCATACGCGCCACCCGAGACCTGAGATCAGGCCTCGACCTCCTCGTCTGCTGCGTCGCCGTCTATGTCTTCTTCCGCCTGCTCCAGCTCGGCCGGATCAACCCAACCCAACAGGATACGCGCAGTCATGACCATGCCTTGTGCTTCTTCGAGCGTGACGCCAAAGGGCTCCAGAACGCCATCATCCTTGACGCGTTCACCGTCAACTGTGGTCCAGCCACCGGCCAGTTCCCAGTCTGCACAGGTTGCGAAGTCTTCCAGCGTCTTCACATCGTCCTTGGCCAGAGCCTCTACCATCTGGGGTGTCAGGCCTTCGAATTCAATGAGGCTATCCTCGGCACCCAATGCGCGCGCGGCATCCAGAGCGGCTTTGGCCTGGGCTTCCAGGAATTCACGCGCCCGGGTCTGAAGTTCCTGCGCGGTGCCTTCATCGACGCCGTCAATGACCAGAAGTTCATCAATCTCGACATAGGCAACTTCTTCGAGATTGGTGAAGCCTTCGGACACCAGCAGCTGCGCAAAGAATTCGTCCAGATCCAGACTGTCCATGAACAGCTTGGTACGAGATTCGAATTCCTTCTGACGGCGTGCTGATTCTTCAGCTTCGGTCATGATGTCGATGTCCAGGCCGGTCAGTTGGCTTGCCAGACGCACGTTCTGACCGCGACGACCGATTGCAAGAGACAGTTGCTCTTCAGGAACCACAACCTCGATCTTGCCTGCTTCTTCGTCCAGAACAACCTTCGAAACCTCGGCAGGTTGCAACGCGTTAACCAGGAAGGTCGGTTGGTCTTCATTCCACGGGATGATGTCAATCTTCTCACCCTGCAGTTCGTTCACAACGGCCTGTACGCGGCTGCCGCGCATACCAACGCAAGCGCCAACGGGATCAATCGAGCCGTCATAGGAAATTACGGCGATCTTGGCGCGTGAACCTGGGTCACGGGCCACGGCCTTGACCTCGATGATACCGTCATAGATTTCCGGTACTTCCATCTTGAACAGCTCGGCCATGAATTCCGGAGCGGTACGCGACAGGAAGATCTGGTGGCCACGCACTTCGCGGCGGACTTCCTTGATATACGCGCGCACACGATCATTCGGGCGATAGCTTTCGCGCCCAATCTTGTCGTTGCGGCGCAGAACGGCCTCGGCACCGCCCAGATCGACGATAACATTGCCGAATTCTTCGCGCTTGACGGCACCGTTGATGATGGTGCCCGCACGATCCTTGAATTCTTCATACTGACGATCACGCTCGGCTTCGCGGACCTTTTGCAGGATCACTTGCTTGGCGGACTGCGCCGCGATCCGACCCATTTCGACCGGCGGCACTTCTTCAACAAAAACGTCACCGACCTGCGGGTCTTCCATGTACTGTTTGGCCTGTT
Organism: Ruegeria sp. BHSA123; assembly: GCF_059613425.1. NCBI lineage: Bacteria > Pseudomonadati > Pseudomonadota > Alphaproteobacteria > Rhodobacterales > Roseobacteraceae > Ruegeria > Ruegeria sp. BHSA123. The sequence continues at coordinate 24,069 of NZ_JBXWSL010000024.1, forward strand.
CGACGGTGAATTCGGCCTGATAGTTCTCAAGCTCGTCATCCTCGACCACGGTGCGCACACGGGTGAATGTCGCCTTGCCGGTCTTGCGGTCGATCGACACGCGAATGTCCATCTCGGCGCCGTAGCGGCTCTTGGCAGCGCGGGCGAGCGATTCCTCCATCGCTTCGACAACCAGACCGGGGTCGATCATCTTTTCGCGGGCCACGGCCTCGGCAGTCTGCAGCAGCTCCAGCTGGTTGGCTGAGGTAATTGCCATCAGTTCGTCTCCTCTTCGGACCCTTCGGTCTCAATCTCGTCGAAAGCTTTTTCGTTCAGGGCGCCCATATCTTTGCGCTGGCGCAGCATTTCTTTGATCAGATCATCGGTCAGGACCAGCTTGGCATCACTCAGCCAGTCGAATTGCAGGCCGATTGTGATCGTCTCGGACCCTTCGGGAATATTGATCAGAACCTCTTCCCCTTCGATCCCGGCCAGTTCCCCTTTGAACCGGCGGCGGCCATCGATCAGTTCAGAGGTTTCGATCTTGGCCTCATACCCCTCAAAAGTCTCAAAATCCTTGAGGCGCGTCAGGGGGCGGTCGATACCGGGGCTGGACACCTCAAGCGTATAGGCGTCGAGGATCGGGTCCTCCACATCCAGGGTGGCGCTGACCGCATTCGAAATCTCGGCGCAGTCATCCACTTCGATGCCGCCTTCAGGTTTGTCAGCCATGATTTGCAGCGTGGTCTGCTTGCCACTCATCAGCCGGACACGGACCAGCTCATACCCCAGGTCTTCGATCACCGGGGTGATGATCTCGGCAAGTCGCCGGTCGATGGCAGCTTTGGCTATCAGGTCGTTTGTCATCAGGTTCTCTACCCTGTCAATCGGGCACAAAAAAACGGGCGCGCGGCCCGTCGAATTTTCCGGTGGAGCCTTGGACCGGAAGTCCAACGCGCCGCTGTTGAAACTGCATATACGCAGGATGATCCGAGTCTGCAACCCCCGACAGAAGTATCACCCGGAATTACACGATCCACCACCGTTCAGCGATACGACCGTCGTCCAGAACCGTGCGTCCGGCAATCTGCCGCGGCAATCCCACCGTCCCAGAAACGGCCAGTGCCATATCGGTCTCGGAAGGATGGAAGCGAAGACCGCGCGTACTGCGGATCTCGGACGGATCTGGGAAAGCCGCAATATCGACGTAGCCATCGCGCAATGCCTCGGCGCGGACACGGGCATCGGGAATAACGATCACTTCGAATGCATCGACCCAACCGGCCTGACCGTCCTTGTAATGTCCCGAAACACGGCGACCCAGGAAATGTCGCCCGTCTTCGGCGCGCTCGACACGGTAGCAACCCGTACCGTTGGCCCTGTGTAGCGGCGTGACGCCTTCGCCATTGCGGGCAATGACAAAACGACTTTCCGCCAAAAGGAATGGAAGGCCCGGATTTGCCTCGGCCAGTTCCAGCCGCAAACGGTTGGCGGTCAATGCCTCGGTATACCCGACTTCGGCCAATACGGTCGCAACGTCTGAGATGTCCAAAGGCGCGCCGTCGTGGAACACCGCATCATTGCGCAGATCAAAGCTCCAGACCCTCGCATCGGCGTCGGTTTGCCAGCCCGTCGCAAGCTCGCCCCGCAAAGTGCCATCCGGGGCGATCTCGGTCAGCGTGTCGAAAACAGCACCGCGCGCCACCTGCTCAAGACTGTCGTCGCGCGGCACGGCCAATCGCAGCGTTCCACCTTTCTCGGGTCTGTCCGCCAGAGACGCGCCTGTCGCGGCAAGCAGCGCGGCGGCGGCACCCGAAGCAAACAAGGCACGGCGGTCGATGCGTGTCATGCCAAACCCTCCGCCACGCGATCCATGATCCGGATCAGTTCTGCGCTGATCCCAGGTTCAGAAAGCGCATGACCGGCCTGACGTACCATCTTGATCTCGGCATTCGGCCAGCGTTCGCTTAGCGACCAGGCGGCCTGCGGCGGGCAAATCATGTCGTATCGCCCCTGCACGATGTGACCCGGGATATGAGCGATCCGGTCCATTTGATCTAGGATCTGCCCATCCTTTTCCAGAAACACCTTATTGTAGAAATAGTGATTCTCGAGCCGCGCAAATGTACGGGCGTATTCGCCGGGACTTTCGCCCACTGATCCGTTCGTATGGATCGATGCCAGCGCATTTTCCCAGTGCGACCATGCCCGCGCATACAGGGTCTCGGTCGCGCGGTCCCCCGAGAACAGGCGTTTGTTATAGGCGGTGATGGTGTCCTTCAGCTCGGCCTCGGGCAAAAGCGCGGTGAATTTCTGCCACTGCTCCGGCCAGAAACGCCCCACTCCGCCGCCATAAAACCAGTCAAGTTCAGCCTGAGTTGCCAGAAACACGCCCCGCAGCACCAAACGGCTGACCCTGTCGGGATGCGACTGCGCGTAGATCAAGGCAAGGGTCGCGCCCCAGCTGCCGCCAAAAGCTATCCATTCATCAATCTCGAGCAGGTCGCGCAACCGTTCAATGTCGGCCACCAAATGCCATGTCGTGTTGTTTTCAACCGAAGCCGTGGGGCGAGACCGGCCACACCCACGCTGATCAAATAGAATCACCCGGTAGACACGCGGATCAAAGTAGCGGCGCATTGCAGGGCTGCAACCGCCACCCGGACCGCCATGCAGGATCAGCACCGGTATGCCTTCGGGATTACCGCATTGTTCCACATAGATACGGTGCCCGTCGCCCATATCGACCATACGCTGGTCGAACGGGTCGATCGGCGGGTACAGATATTGAACTGCGCGCTTTTGGTCCGGGTACTTGTCCATTATGGCCCTATATAGTCCTTAAGCGTAAAAGAGCATACGGAGACAGGAATGCAAGCGCATCCGAACACGGTGGATCCATCCGAGATCGCAAAATTCGAAGCGATGGCGGCGGAATGGTGGGATCCTCATGGGAAATTCAAACCCTTGCACATGCTGAATCCTTGCCGTTTGGATTATATCACACAGCAGATCGCCGGTGAATTCGACCGCTATCTGAAAGTGCGGAAACCGTTCGAAGGTCTGCGCCTGTTGGATATCGGTTGTGGCGGTGGTCTGCTGAGCGAACCGATGGCGCGTCTGGGGGCCGAGGTCGTCGGGGCCGATGCCGCCGGAGGCAACCTGCCTGTTGCGCGTATCCATGCCGAGCAGTCCGGTTTGCAGATCGACTATCGCCACACCACAGCCGAAGACATGGCCGCCGCGGGTGAGCAGTTCGACGTGGTCCTGAACATGGAAGTGGTCGAGCATGTGGCCGACCCGGCAGGTTTCCTGACCGCCTCGCAGCAGTTGCTCAGGCCCGGCGGGCTGCTGATCTGCTCAACCATCAACCGCAACCCGAAATCTTATGCGATGGCTATTTTCGGGGCCGAGGTGGTAATGCGCTGGCTGCCGCGCGGCACGCATGAGTGGAACAAGTTCATCACCCCTGACGAGTTGTTCGACCTGCTGCGCCAAGCGGGGGTCGAGCCGGTGGACCGCAAGGGATTCGTGTTCAACCCGATCCTGTGGAGCTGGTCGATTTCGGACCGGGATTTAAGCGTGAACTATGTGACGGCAAGTGTGAAACCGGGGTAAAGGTAGTCACGAAAACCAAATTAGGAAAACCTGTCGATGTGGGGCAAAAGATTTTTTGATGTTCCGGTCTATCGCTTGAAAGAAGAAAAGTACCAGCAACAATTGAGCGCGAAGATTGATCGCGACATGAGAGAAATAGTAGGATCAGACATTCCTGAAGACATCCTTTCGCGGAATCGCAAAATGCGAGTCGAACATCAACGGCTGAAGTACGGAACGTGGGATTTCAACGAAATCATCGGCTACATCCGGCTTTATTTTCGCGGGTCACAAGTTCTTGGTGAATATTTTAGCGCTGAAAAGAAACGTGCGGTCTTAACCAGACGGAAAGTCTTTTTGTACAAGACTTATAAACTCGCCGCAGATCTCAACATTCCCGCGAACGCCACAAACGAAGAAGTGTTTAGCTTCATCAAGGAGTATCTAGAGCGATGCAAAAAGGAACTGAGGAAAGATAGATTTATCGACACCACATTCTTGGAACAGATTGGGCCACACGTCGATTGGAACACGCTTCGGCAAGAAGACTAAAATCACGGCCGTGATCTTGCGTCTCAACCTTGCTCCAACTGCAACCGCAAATCCCGCAGCACCGGCAGTGTCGAACGAACACGGTCGTCCCCCAACTCTCCGACCACGCGGTTGATCAACGGGGCAATCGAGGAAATCGCCTGATCCCGCGCGCGTTTACCGGCGGGGCTGATCGCCACCATCTTGCGGCGGGCATCGTCCCAATCGGGTCGGATGTGGATGTATCCGGCCCATTCCAGCTTGGCCAAGGTGTTGGTCATCGCGCCGCGGGTGACGTGGAACGTGTTGGCCAGCTGCGCCGGGCTGCGCTCATCCGCGACAAAAGCCAGGTGGTTCAGAACCGAGAAATGCGAGATTTCCATGCCCTTGGGCAGCACGCGGCTAAGCCGGTTCCGCAATAGCTGGTCGGCGGTCAGGATCTCGCTGAACAGCGTGACCGCAAGGGCATTGGTGTCGTCTGTCATTGTTCCGTTCTGTCAGGGTCCGTCGAAGGATCGGCGGTGGTGCAGTGAAGGGACACGTCGGCGTGCCTCAGTTACAGAACTATCATCCAAATCGAAAATGTGAATGCCTGGATCGGTCCCTGCGTCGATCAGCACCTTTCCCCACGGGTCGACGACCATGCTGTGACCGTGAGTATAGCGTGTTTTACCGCCGGTTTTTTGATGTTCCCCAGTTTGGGCCGGGGCCAGCACCCAGCACCCGGTTTCGATTGCACGTGCGCGCAGCAAGGCCTCCCAATGCGCGGCACCCGTGACCGGCGAGAACGCGGCCGGGACGGTCAGAATGCGCGCGCCCGCCTCCGCCAGTGCCGCGTGCAAATATGGAAAGCGGATATCGTAACAGATGGTCAGACCAACCTTGCCGAAATCCGTTTCGGCGATAACCGCTTTTTCGCCTGGGCGGTAATTCTTTGATTCGCGGAACGTCTCGGTCTCGGTGACCTGCACATCGAACATATGGATCTTGTCATACCGCGCCACGATCTGACCTTGCGGTCCGATCATAAAGCAGCGGTTGGCAAAACGACCGTCATTGTCATGAGTCTTGAGCCCCAACGAGCCGATCAGAAGCCATACACCCAGATCAGCAGCCTGTTCGCGCAGGCCCGCCAAGGTGATGTCATCTTCTTCATGTTGTAAAACCGCGCGCTGCCGTGTGGTGCTGGTCGAAACGCAATTCGTAACCTCTGGCGTCAGAACAAAGCGGGCGCCCTGTTCTGCCGCTTCAGCCATCAGGCCTCGTACCATCCCGAGGTTTTCAGCCGGATCGTCCGACGAGGTGACTTGCAGCAGCGCGGTTTTCATCAGGCCGCAAGCAGACGGTCAAGCTTGCCCTGACGCTCCAACTCGTACAAATCATCGCAACCGCCGACATGCGTGGTGCCGATGAAAATCTGCGGGACCGTGCGTTTGCCTCCGGCACGTTGAATCATTTCAGGTTTGCGTTTGGGGTGCATCAGCACGTCGATTTCCTTGAACTCAACACCTTTCTGCTTCAGAAGGCGTTTGGCTGCATGACAATACCCGCACAGTGGCGATGTATAGATCTCTACCGACTTCATTTTCCGTTCCCTTCGGATTTCGCGCAATCTTGGGCGAATTAGGCATTCTTAGCAACGCGCGCCAGAGCCAACACAAAAATATGATTTGCCCCCGCCGCCTGACAGACCCGAGTGCATGTGGCCAGTGTTGCCCCGGACGTCATCACGTCGTCTACCAGCAAGACGTTCCGGCCAGTTAGATGGCGGGCATTTCGGGGTTGAAGGCATATCGCGTCTTCCAATATCTGTGCCCGCTCGGCTGCTGTTTTGCCGTCCAGCACCGGCGTCTTTTTTTTGCGAATCAACAAATCGGGCACGCATTTCAATCCTGTCTCACGCCCCAGGTTCTGCGCCAAGAGAGCTGACTGGTTGTATCGCCTTTTGAGCAAGCGTGACCAATGCAGAGGAACCGGAGCAATCACCATACCCGCTCGCAGCAATGGGCGCCCTGCCTGCGCCATCCACTGCGCGGCAGGGCGGGCCAGTTCGGGCTGATCACCATGTTTCAACGCCAGGATCAGTGACCGCGCCTTGCCGTCATACAAAAGCGCGGCGCGGCCTGCCCTCCAGGGGCGCGCGGTCTTCAGGCAATCATCGCACTCGGTCCGAAACTCGTCCTGCCCTCCGATCAGGGGCAGACCGCAACTTTCACAGACCGTGCCGCCAATGAATGGCGTTTCCCGCCAGCACGGGCCACACAGGCCAAAATCGGACTCGGTCAGGTCGCCGCACCCCATGCAACGTGGTGGATAAATCAGCGCAAGTGCGGTTTGAATCCGTTGCGCGATACGATACTTGCCAGTTATGAAACTGCCCGAACCCACTGCATCCTCACTTTTTGACCGTGCCGCCATTCTGCGTCATCGCAACCGCGTGCAGGATGACGCCCTTTTTCTGCACCGCGTCGCGATGGACGAGGTTCAGGATCGGCTCTCCATGGTTAACAAAACCTTTACGGCGGCAGCGATCGTGACGGCCTACCCACAGCTTTGGACGGACGCTTTTCCCGAAGCCTCGATCGTTGCGGATAACGACGTGCTGGCACTGCAACCCGGCGCACATGATCTGGTGATCCACGCCATGACACTGCATTGTGCAAACGATCCGGTAGGTCAGTTGATCCAATGCCACCGCGCGCTTAAGCCCGATGGGTTGTTGCTGATTGTTTGTCTGGGCGGCGAAACGCTGCACGAATTGCGCGCGGCGTTGGGTCAGGCCGAGATTGACGTTACCGGTGGCCTCAGCCCCCGCATCGCTCCAATGGCCGAGCTGCGGGACATGGGCGGTTTGTTGCAGCGGGCCGGTCTGGCCTTGCCCGTCGCAGACTCGGTGACACTCACGGCTGAGTACCGTGACATCTGGCACCTGATGCACGATCTGCGGAATATGGGTGAGGCCAATGCGTTATCCGCGCGCCTGAAACACCCGACCAAACGCGCAGTATTTGAAACCGCGCAAAACGTCTACGCGACTCATTTCACCACGGGGTCCGGGCGCCTGGCAGCCACGTTCGAACTGATCTGCCTGACGGGATGGGCCCCCCACGACAGTCAACCAAAGCCACTGCGTCCCGGGTCGGCGCAAACACGTTTGGCTGACGCCTTGCGCACCGACGAGGGCAAACTGCCCGATTGACGCGCGACCAAATCCCCTTATTTCAGGCCCTAACGCAAGAAATTCAGGAAGCCTCATATGTTTGATGCCACGCGACCCGCTCATGCTCCTACGGATCACCCCAAGATCAGGATGGGGCGCGTCGGCATATTGCTGGCCAATCTGGGCACGCCGGACGATTACACCTATTGGCCGATGCGTCGGTATCTGAATGAGTTTTTGTCGGATCAGCGCGTCATCGATTATCCGAAGTGGAAATGGCAGCCGATTCTGCAGGCGATCATCCTGACTAAACGGCCATTCAGTTCCGGCGAGGCATACAAATCAATCTGGAATCAGGAAAAGGGCGAAAGCCCGCTGATGACCATCACCAAGGACCAGACTGCCAAGCTGAGCCAGGCCATGCACGCACGATACGGTGATCAGGTCATGGTCGATTTCTGTATGCGTTACGGCAACCCGTCGACCAAATCCAAAGTGCGCGAGATGGTAGCGGCAGGGTGCGATCGCATCTTGTTCTTTCCGCTTTACCCTCAATACGCTGGCGCAACGACGGCCACCGCCAACGACCAGTTCTTTCGCGCGCTGATGGACGAAGCCTGGCAGCCCGCCACGCGAACCGTTCCGGCCTATTTCGATGAACCTATTTATATCGATGCGCTGGCACAGTCAGTTGAACGTGCATACGAGGCTATGGAAACAAAACCCGACATTCTGGTCTGCTCATATCATGGGATGCCCGAGCGGTATTTGCAGCAGGGCGATCCCTATCACTGTCAGTGTGCTAAAACGACGAGGCTGTTAAAGGAGCGATTGGGCTGGGCGGATGATCAATTGGTATCGACCTTCCAGTCGCGCTTTGGCCCCGAAGAATGGTTGAAACCTTACACTGTGGATCACGTGGCCGACCTGGCGAAGCAAGGCAAAAAGAACATTGCTGTTATTGCCCCGGCGTTTTCTGCGGACTGCATCGAAACGCTGGAAGAGATTAACGAAGAAATCAAAGAGAGCTTCGAAGAAGCAGGCGGCGAGACGTTTACCTATATTCCATGCCTTAACGATGACGATGCCCATATCACAGCACTTGGAAAGGTGATCGAAGACAATCTGCGCGGGTGGCTGGCGTAAAGCGTTTCCAGAACACAAGCCAAATCTCTTATGAGAACGTCAGGCTCGGCTTGATACTGGCGCGTCAGTATCCCTTCGGCGCGCAACAGGCTTGAAGACCTGTTGGAATTAAAAAAGGCGGTGGATTGCTCCACCGCCTTTTTCATGAATTCCGTGTCGGATTAGCTTGCAGCAACAGCAGCAGCAACAACGACCAGCAGGATCAGCGGCAGCAGAATGCCCTGCGACGAACCCTGAGTTTCTTCAACAACAACTGGTGCTTCAACAACCGGCTCATTCAGGTTGCCAGCATATGCAGTCGAAGCTGCTGCAGTCAGAGCTGCGGCGAGAACGAGTTTCTTCATATTAACCTCCAGAATTTGCACGGTTCCAATATCCGGAGCCGCACATCTAAGACTTACCTCGTAGTTTTTTCTAATCAGCATTAGAGCGGGAATGCAATTGCAACTTGACCTGTAAGCGGCTTCGCACACAAAAATGTCGTCATATTAGCAACACTTGCGTGCCAACCTTTGCCATCGAAAACAGCTCGGCGATGTCTTCGTTGAAAAGGCCGATGCATCCATTCGACGATCTGCGACCAATTTTACGCGTATCATGGGTGCCGTGAATGCGATAGTACTTCCAGCTCAGGTATAAAGCGTGTGTTCCCAATGGGTTATCAGGACCCGGAGGAATATAGTCCGGCCATTCCGGATTTCGCTTTTTCATCGACGGCGTCGGAGACCAGCTCGGGCCTTCGACCTTGCGGATCACACTGGTGCGCCCGCGCCGGGTAAGGTCTTCGGTCAGCGGAACCGACGACGGGTACAATTTGTACACCGATTGATCATCCGACCAATAATGCAGCGCTCTTGAGACGGTATCGACCAATATGGCGCCATTTCTGGTGTTCGAGAAATACGGTTGCCAATCCAATGCCCGGAACCCGGATACGTTGCGGCGAACCGCTGGTTCACTCTCGGGCGCGGGACGTAGCGGGTCGCCTGGGATATACTGCGCCAGTGCCGGTGTCGCCAGAGTGGCGGTAGCCCCTGCTAGAAATCCCCTGCGGGTAGGCGAAAGAATGCGCTTTTTTACCATGACAACGGGTCCTGTGTTTTGGTGAAGTCTGAAATCAGAGGCATTCTATGGCCAGAATGCTTCAGTCGCAAACCAAACCGGCAGAATCACGCAAGTTGTGGCCATTGCGCGTTTGCTCAGAACAAGCAGGCACGCTATGCCCTGTTGTGATACAATAATCAGGTCGAACATGACGCGCATCGTTTCTTTACTGTTGATTTGCTTTGTCGCGCTTGCGGCATGTACCAACACTGGCTCAACCACCCTGGGATCTGATGGTCGCCCATTGCCGACCGTATATAAGATCCGCGGCAATCCGGAAAAGCTGCAGTTCCGCATGCTTGATTCGGTCAATGCCTTGCGTCAGGCCCAGGGATTGCAGCCCGTACAGCTGAACGCGCAGCTGAACGCAGCGGCGGCGACTCATTCGAAGGATATGTCGCGGCAGAACCGGCCCTGGCACTTTGGTTCAGACGGTTCATCACCGATCGACCGGGCAGCGCGTGTTGGCTATTTCGGCACGTTTCTGGGGGAAGCCATTTCCGAAACTTACGAGACCGAGACTGAAACGCTTGCCGCCTGGATGCAGGAACCCGGACCGAGGGCTGTCATAATGGACGCCAAGGCCACCCAAATGGGATTCGCCTGGCATCAGGAAGGCGGTGGTAAAATCTGGTGGACGCTGGAAATGGGAACCGGCGGCTGATCCGGCCAAACGGAAAGAAAAAAGCCCCCGGTTTTCGGGGGCTTTTTTGTTAATCAGGCGGCTTGCATAGACTGCGCCTCGGTCAGGATTGCATAGAGCTTTACCGGATCAGGGTTCGCCCGGAGCTTGGTGCAAACCGAAGTATCCCGTAATGTGCGAGACACTAGAGCCAGAGCTTTGAGGTGATCAACGCCCGCCTCTTCCGGTGCAAACAGCGCGAAGGCAATGTCCACAGGCTGGCGATCAACCGAACCGAAATCGATCGGCTTCTCAAGCATGACAAAAACACCTGACACCGAATCAAGATCGGGCAGGCGCGCATGTGGCAACGCCACACCATGGCCGACACCGGTCGGTCCAAGGCTTTCCCGCTCCAGCAGGAAATCAACCGCTTCCTGAGGATCGATACCCAGCGTCGCCGCGGCGACGTCACCGATTTCCTGAAACAGCCGCTTCTTGCTGGAAGCCGCGGACAAAACACGCACCGCTTCGGGCTTCAGTATGCTCGAAAGCTCCATGATCACGCTCCATGGCACGCACCCGCATCAGCGGGCGCGGCCCCGTATCCTTGCCTGTTACGGATCAATCCAGCCGATATTACCGTCATCGCGACGATAAACGACATTCAATCCGTCCTTGTTTTCATTTCTGAACACCAGTACTGGCGCACCGGCAAGTTCCATTTGCATAACGGCCTCTCCGACGCTCAAAGATGGGATTTTTGTTTCCATCTCGGCCACAATCATTGGCTGAAGCGATTCGGGTTCATCGGCCGACTCCGATTCGTTAGAAGCGAGGATATAAGAGGACGCCCCAAAGAGTTCAACCGGTTCGACCCGATCCTTGTGGTGGTCCTTCAGGCGACGCTTGTAACGACGCAACTGTTTTTCCATTTTATCACAGCATGCCTCAAATGCCGCGTAGATCTCGGTTGCATGGGCTTTGGCCTGAGCCGTCAGGCCAGTGGACAGGTGCACTGTTGTCTCGCATACATATTCATGCGCCGAACGGGAAAAGACGACGTTTGCATCCGTAGGCCGCTGCGCATATTTGCCCACGACCTCATTCAGTTCGGTCTGCACGTGTGTCTGCAACGCCGCACCGATGTCGATCTGTTTTCCGCTGATTTGGTAACGCATGTGATCTCCTTCACAATTCACACCCATTCTGACGCCGCGAAACGCGACGAGCTTGTTTTTATCGGGTGGGGGGTCGAGACATTTTCCGCGGTTGCCTTGTTTCCAGCCCTTCGAAGAAGGGACATCGAGATCCAGACTGGAGCCGGGTAAATGCCATAAGCCAATTGAGGCAAGAGACGAGGGAAGAGTCAATCAAAACAGATGTGTATATACGCGATTTCCGCCATGCAATTGGCACAACTCCGCGCAAGATTATGAAATGCGGAAATTCTCGCCCAGATAGACGCGGCGCACATTCTCGTTTTCGACAACCTCATCAGGTGTGCCGGACATCAAAACCTGACCGTCATGCAGGATATAGGCCCGGTCGACAATTTCCAGCGTTTCCCGGACGTTGTGATCGGTGATCAGCACACCAATACCGCGTTTTTTCAGATCCGCGACCAGATGGCGAATATCCCCGACACTGATCGGGTCAACGCCTGCAAATGGTTCATCCAGCAGCAGGTATTTGGGGTCTGCGGCCAAACAGCGCGCGATCTCGACCCGGCGGCGCTCGCCGCCTGACAACGCCAATGCCGGGGCCCGGCGCAAGTGTTCGATCGAGAAGTCCGACAGCAGCTCTTCCAAACGCTCTTTGCGCTTATGCGCATGAGAGACCGTGATATCCAGAACGGCAGCAATGTTGTCCTCGACGCTCATGCCGCGAAAGATCGACATCTCCTGCGGTAGATAGCCGATCCCCATCCGCGCCCGCCGGTACATCGGCAAAGTAGTCACATTCTGGCCGTCTATCGTGACTTTTCCCGCCTCGGGGAATACAAGTCCCGCAACTGAATAAAACGTTGTGGTCTTACCTGACCCGTTCGGCCCCAGCAGCGCTACCACTTCGGACCGGCCCAACGTCATCGAGACATCGCGGATCACCGTCTTTTTTTTGTAGGACTTCCGCAATTTCTCGATGCGCAGCCCGGAACTGCCCTCGGTCAGTTTCAGGTCGGGACGCGCCATCAGTTGTTTCCCTGCTGCAAGATCGTTTTGACCCGCCCGGTCATGGTCGCAGTGCCCGTAGTCAGGTTGGCGTTCATCTGATCGCCACTGATGATGCTGGGGCCCTGTGTCAGCAGGACATTGCCCTTCATGACAATCTCACCCGAACCGATCTTGTATTCAGCCCAGTCGCCTTCCGCTGCATCCGGCGGGCTGACCAGAACCACATTCTCGGTCGCTTCCATTCGCTCGATCGCCGAGCGTTCCTGATTGTAGATAACCAGCACGCGTTCGGCTGTCAGGCGCATTTCACCCTGCACGACGATAACGTTCCCGATGAACTCGGCCGATCCGTCCTCTTGATTGACGTTCAGGGTTTCCGATGTCACCTCGACCGGCAGGCTCGGATCGGCATTCGCGGACCCAAAAGCCACCTGCGCCTCCTGCGCGATCACGGGCGCGGCGCCCGCGATCAACGCGAGGCACAAAGGAACAAATCGAAAATCGAACACAAGTTATCTTTCTGCTTTTTCAGGCTCGTATACCAGCTTCACACCATCTGTAAAAACAATATGGACTGGCCCGTCCGTTTTTTCAGTGCCAAAGGTCATACGCCCCGCAGAAAAGTTACCGATCGGACCGGTTCCGTTCACCTGCCCCGGCGTGTCGCCCCGGACTTCATCCAACGAGGTATTGAGCAGATCCGTCGTAACCTTGAGACCATCCGCCGTGGTGATGACCACGTCACCAACAAAGGTTGCTGTTCCACTATCCGGACGGATCTGGCCGGAATTCGAATCCAGGGAAATTGTGCCACCATTGAGCAGCCCAAAGCGGCCGCGAAACTCGGACGCGGTCGGAACCGACGCCTCGGTGCCCTGCCTGGCTTGCACAGCCTCGATATGCACGGTCTCTCCCTTGCGGGTCGTTCCGCGGTAATCCGGCCGCGTTACCACCTGTTGTTCCAGTCTCTCATCAATGTCTTTCTGCGCGAAGGGCACGGATACGTTTGTTTCGATGCTGCGGGACAGCAAGAATACCGTGGACAACATCACAATAGCCGCGAGCGGCAACAGCACCTTAAGGAACTGCACCATGCGGGAATATCTGTCCACTTCAGCCTCCCTCAGCCCAGACCGACACGCAGGCAGTCGTGGATATGAAGCAGCCCCAAAGCCTGACCTGATGTAGCCTCGTCAACCACGAAGAGCGAGGTGATCTTACGGTCATTCATGATCGCGACCGCTTCTTCCGCCAACGCACCCGGGGATATGGTTGTGGGGTTGGGGGTCATTACCTGCTCGGTCGTTTTGTTCAGCAACCCATCCATGTGGCGCCGCAAGTCACCGTCTGTAATGATCCCGGCCAACTGACCCTGCGGGTCCGTTACACCAGCAACACCAAACCCCTTCTGGCTGATTTCGATCAGCGCATCGCTCATCGGAGTATGCGCCGCAACCAGAGGCAGGGCCTCTCCGACATGCATCAAATCCTGTACCGTACTCAATTGCGCACCCAGTTTGCCGCCGGGATGGAAGGCGCGGAAATCCTCGGGTCGGAAATCGCGGTATTTCATAAGGGCAATCGCCAATGCATCGCCCATGGCAAGGGTCAGCGTCGTGGAAATCGACGGCACCATACCATAGCCACAAGCCTCGCCCATCGACGGGATCAGAAGATGTACGTCGGCCTGTTTCATCAATGTGCTGTCAGGTTTGCTGGACAATCCGATCAGCGGAATGCCAAAGCGGCGCGTAAAGGCCAGCAGATTAGCAAGTTCCGGTGCCTCTCCCGAATTCGAGATCGCGAGAACCACATCACCTTTGGAGACCATGCCCAAATCCCCATGGCTGGCCTCTGCCGGATGCACGAAATAGGCAGGCGTTCCGGTGCTAGCCAGCGTGGCCGCAATCTTGTGACCTATGTGGCCTGACTTGCCGATACCGCTGATGATGATGCGCCCGGTGGCCTGAAGGATCAGTTGCACCGCTTCGGCAAAATGCTTGTCCAAACTGTCGGCAAGGACGTCCAGCGCGCGGGCTTCGTCTATGACCACCTGACGGGCGGTTCTCAGGAATGCTTCGGTATCGGTCATGAGTGCGCAAAGATATCCGTTTCGGGCCAACCGGCAAGGTCCAGTTTCGCACGCATCGGCAGGAAGTCAAAACAGGCCTGCGCCATTTCAGTCCGGTCCTCGCGAACCAGACGAATGTTTAGCGCATCGCGCAGCTGATGCAGATAGAGTACGTCTGACGCAGCATAATCCAATTGAGCGTCTGTAAGTGAGACTGCGCCCCAGTCGCTCATCTGTTGCTGTTTGGAAATATCGACACCGATGAGTTCCTGACACAGGTTCTTGAGCCCGTGCCGGTCGGTATAGGTCCGCACCAGGCGGCTGGCGATCTTGGTGCAGTACACCGGCGCGGCCAGAGCACCAAAGGTATGGTACATGGCGGCGATGTCGAAGCGCCCGAAATGGAACAGCTTCAGCACGTCAGGGTTTTCCAGCATGGCACATAGGTTCGGCGCCTCTGTCTGGCCTTTTTCCACCTGCACGATATGGCTGTTGCCGTCTCCACCCGACATCTGAATCACACACAAGCGGTCACGATGTGGGTTCAGACCCATGGTTTCACAGTCAATGGCCACAACGGGGCCCAGATCCAACCCGTCCGGCAGGTCGTTTTTGTACAAATGGTTCGCCACCCGATTATTCCTTTGTGCGATATCGCCTCCGAGATAGGCGGTTTGGTCCATAAACTCAACGCCGTCTAAAAGTCACGGGCAGATCCCCGCAACAGGATTGACAATATCCTCATGGGGGGGATAGGGATACATCATGACAAATTTACCCCGCGAGTCGCATCCGCATATCACGGCAAGGCTGAAACGGGCCCACGGGCATCTGGCAAAGGTCATTGCCATGCTTGAAGGTCAGGCGCCCTGTTCTGACATCGCCCAACAGCTGTTTGCCGTTGAAAAAGCGGTCACCAACGCCAAGCGCGCCTTGATCCATGATCACATCGACCATTGCCTGTCTTCCGATGGCGATAGCGGCGGGATCGAGGATTTTAAAGCCATCACGAAATACCTCTGAACCATGCTGAGCATTCTAAAAAACCGGACCTACCGCCACCTGTTTGCTGCCCAGATCGTCGCCCTGACCGGAACCGGGCTGGCCACAGTCGCGCTTGGGCTGCTGGCCTTTGATCTGGCCGGAGACGCTGCTGGCCTTGTGCTGGGCACCGCGCTGACAATCAAGATGGTGGCCTATGTCACCGTGGCCCCCCTGGCCGCCGCTTTTGCCGAACGGCTGGACCGTCGGAAAATGCTGGTTTTTCTGGACCTGATCCGCGCCGCAGTCGCCGTATGCCTGCCTTTCGTGACCGAGGTCTGGCAAATCTATGTGCTGATCTTCGTGCTCCAATCCGCCTCGGCCGGGTTCACGCCCGCCTTTCAGGCGACGATCCCGGACGTCTTACCAGATGAAAACGAGTATACCCGCGCTTTGTCTCTGTCACGTCTGGCCTACGACATGGAAAGCCTGCTGAGCCCGATGTTTGCCGCGGCACTTCTGTTGCTGGTCAGCTTCAACAGCCTGTTCTGGGGCACAGCGCTGGGGTTTGTTGCCTCGGCATTTCTGGTTGTCTCGGTCGCCCTGCCCTCGCCCAAGCCCAGCAAACCACGCGGAATCTATGACCGCACGACACGCGGAATTCGCATCTACCTGAAAACGCCCCGGCTGCGTGGGCTGCTTGCACTCAATTGGAGCGCGGCAGCGCTGAGTTCGATGGTGATCGTCAACACAGTGGTCATCGTGCGGGCCACGCTTGGCCTGTCCGAAAGCGCCGTGGCCATTGCACTGGCCGGATTTGGGGGCGGGTCGATGCTTGCGGCGTTCACTCTGCCCCGCCTGCTGGATCGGATCGAGGATCGCAAGGTTATGCTGTCCGGAGCCATTCTTGCGTCGGGCGCTATGGCCGTCGCCTCGGTTCTGACCGCGACGATCCCGCTTACGCTGGGTGTCCTTGCCGTTTTTTGGGCCTTTACCGGCTTTGGGTATTCTACAACCCTTACGCCTTCGGGTCGTTTGTTGACCCGTTCGGCCCATCCTGAAGACCGCCCCGCTGTCTTTGCTGCACAGTTCACTCTGTCGCATGGCTGCTGGTTGGTGCTTTATCCGCTGGCTGGGTGGATAATGACCGTCTATGGACCGACTGTCGCGCTCGGCAGTATGTCTATTCTGTCCATGACGGGTGTGATTGTAGCAGTCAGCCTTTGGCCGCGTGACGATCAGGAACCGGTTGTTCACAATCACCCCGATCTGCCGACCGATCATCCGCATCTGGCCGGGGTAGGCCCGCACGCGCACCCGATCATTATCGATGATCTGCACCCACGCATGCCGCGTGAGCCTTGAGAAAGGGCGTCAATCTGATCTAAACCCGGACTTGCCGCAAACCGGAGCCCCAATGGACCAGCTTGACCGTCGTATTATCGCCGCCCTGCAAGCCAATGCACGTGCCTCGACCACGCAGATCGCGGCCTCGCTGGGTGTGGCTCGCACGACTGTGCATGAACGGATCAGTCGGCTGGAACATCGCGGCGTAATCACGGGATACACCGTGCGCCTTGGGTCCACGGAAGACACGCCTAAAGTGCAGGTCATCGTTATGCTGGAAGTGCAGCAGAAGGAAACCAACCGAATCCTTAAACGGCTCGAGGCCTATCCCGAGGTCAAACTGTGCCTGTCGATCAATGGCGAATTCGATCTGATGCTGACCGCAGATGCCCCGAGGCTGGAGGATCTGGACATTCTGGTGGACGATCTGGCGAAGATCCCTGGCGTCCTGCGCACCAATACAAGCGTTGTTTTCGGGCGCAGGATCGACCGAAATTGAGGCCGCGATAACCCTCTGTAAACCGATCGGTGTCTAGCTTGGCCGGGAACACCAGAATCCCGGACCGGCAGAATGCCAATTCACAGAATACCGATTGCTTTCATGATACTGCATGTGCTGTTGGCGCAGGCGGGTACCGCCATGCACAATGTGCCAACAGGCGGGCTTTGTGATCAGGCCGCGCGCCGTGCATCACTGTCCGAAGATGTTCCGCTGGATGTACTGCGCGCCATAACACGCGTTGAAACCGGGCGAACAGTTGGCGGAATGTTGCAGCCCTGGCCCTGGACTATAAATGTCGAAGGCCAGGGGTATTGGTTCAAGTCCGAGGCCGAGGCCAAGGCCTATGTTTTCGATATTTTCAAAGCGGGCTCTCGTAGCTTTGACGTCGGGTGTTTTCAGGTCAATTATCGATGGCATGGCAATGCCTTCCGCTCGATCGATTCGATGTTCGATCCGGATGAAAATGCGACCTATGCTGCCCGCTTCCTGAAAGACCTTTATTTCGAGCTTGGTTCGTGGTCGGCTGCGGCCGGGGCCTACCATTCCCGCACGAATGCTCTGGCCAAGGCTTATCGTGGTCGGTTCCAGACAGTGATGGCCCAGTTGGACAACCCGTCCTCACACGGGTTTTCTCGTATGTCACTCGATCCGTTCACAAGGGCCGCAGCGCCCTTGATTCCGATGCTAGTGGCCACACCCGCCACCACTTCCCTGGGCTCTCTGGTCCCGACCAATAGCACAGCAACTGCTTTCATCCCTTTCAATTAGGATACCTGCGTGCCCCAGTTTGACAT
Source organism: Ruegeria sp. BHSA123 (assembly GCF_059613425.1). Taxonomy (NCBI): domain Bacteria; kingdom Pseudomonadati; phylum Pseudomonadota; class Alphaproteobacteria; order Rhodobacterales; family Roseobacteraceae; genus Ruegeria; species Ruegeria sp. BHSA123. The sequence continues at coordinate 42,077 of NZ_JBXWSL010000024.1, forward strand.
CCGGTCCCTGTTTTCACCTACTGTCCTGTTGGCAGTGGCGCTGATGACCGTCATCGTCATGATGATCCTGCCCATGCCCGCCTGGGTGCTGGACGTCGGGCTAGCCGCCTCTTTCGCGCTTGCCATCCTGATTTTCACACTGACGCTGTTCATCGAGCGTCCGTTGGATTTCTCATCCTTCCCAACGATTCTTCTGGCATCGCTGATGTTGCGCCTGTCGCTGAACGTCTCGTCAACCAAACTGATCATCGGTCAGGGGCATACCGGACCCAACGCAGCGGGTGACGTTGTCTGATGTCAGCACCAATGGGACAGTTTAGGTCGATTTGATAAGAGAGGGTTTCTGGCTCATCGTAACCGCCAAGGAGTGGAGATGAGAAAGAAACCCGGAACCAAACAGAGCTACGGTGAGAAGGTCGTAAAGGACATTCGCCGTGCGACCCGCAAGCAGTACTCCGCAGAAGAGAAGATCAGGATCGTGCTGGACGGCCTAAAAGGCGAGGACAGCATTGCAGAGCTGTGCCGTCGT
>NZ_JBXWSL010000025.1:0-37173 GCF_059613425.1 Ruegeria sp. BHSA123
GTTAGCACTTTGGCTTCCCCTCTCGACAGCTTGACCTTGCAGCCAAACGCCTGTCAGGGGTCGTCAGAATTCGCCGAGGCGAATTCGACGTGCTTACATCATGCCGCCCATGCCGCCCATGTCGGGCATGCCGCCAGCAGGTGCATCTTTTTGCGGTTTGTCTGCAACCATCGCTTCGGTAGTGACCAGCAGGCCGGCAACAGATGCCGCGTCTTCCAGAGCGGTACGAACAACTTTGGCCGGGTCGATCACGCCGAACGAGAACATGTCGCCATATTCTTCGGTCTGAGCGTTGAAACCAAAGGCCGGATCCGAAGACTCGCGCACTTTGCCTGCAACAACCGCGCCGTCAACGCCTGCGTTTTCGGCGATCTGGCGCAGCGGCGCTTCGATGGCCTTGCGCACGATGTTGATGCCTGCGTCCTGATCAGCGTTCGCGCCTTTCAGCGATTCCAGTGCTTTACCGGCCTGAACCAGAGCAACACCACCGCCTACAACGACGCCTTCCTGAACGGCTGCGCGTGTTGCGTTCAGAGCATCGTCCACACGGTCCTTACGCTCTTTCACTTCAACTTCGGTCATGCCGCCGACGCGGATAACGGCAACACCGCCTGCCAGTTTGGCAACGCGTTCCTGCAGCTTCTCACGGTCGTAATCCGACGAGGTTTCTTCGATCTGGGTGCGGATCTGGGCAACACGTGCTTCGATCTCGGCTTTCTCGCCAGCACCGTCGACGATGGTGGTTTCGTCTTTGCTGATCTCGATCTTCTTGGCGGTGCCCAGCATGTCCATGGTGACATTCTCAAGCTTCATGCCCAGATCTTCGCTGATCACCTGACCACCGGTCAGGATTGCGATGTCCTGCAGCATGGCTTTGCGGCGATCGCCGAAGCCCGGTGCCTTGACAGCAGCAATTTTCAGGCCGCCGCGCAGTTTGTTGACAACCAGAGTCGCCAGCGCTTCGCCTTCAACGTCTTCTGCAATGATCAGCAGCGGCTTTTGCGACTGGATCACCTGCTCGAGCAGCGGAACCATCGGCTGCAGCGAGGACAGTTTCTTTTCGTGCAGCAGGATCAGGCAGTCGTCAAGCTCGGCCACCATCTTGTCTGCGTTGGTGACGAAGTAAGGCGACAGGTAGCCACGATCGAACTGCATCCCTTCGACAACATCGGTCTCGGTTTCCAGACCTTTGTTTTCTTCGACGGTGATGACGCCTTCGTTGCCGACCTTCTGCATCGCGTCTGCGATCTGCTGGCCAATTTCAGCTTCGCCGTTGGCCGAGATGGTGCCAACCTGAGCAACTTCTGCCGAGTCTTTGACTTCACGCGAAGCAGCACGGATGCCTTCGACAACTTTGGCTGTTGCCAGGTCGATACCGCGCTTCAGGTCCATCGGGTTCAGGCCCGCTGCAACCTGCTTCAGGCCTTCTTTTACGATGGCCTGCGCCAGAACGGTCGCGGTGGTGGTGCCGTCACCGGCTTCGTCATTGGTGCGGCTGGCGACTTCTTTCACCATCTGCGCGCCCATGTTTTCGAACTTGTCTTCCAGTTCGATTTCCTTGGCAACCGAAACACCGTCTTTGGTGATGCGCGGTGCGCCGAAGGATTTGTCCAGTACCACGTTGCGGCCTTTGGGGCCCAGGGTCACTTTGACAGCATCCGCCAGGATGTTCACACCCCGGAGCATCTTGTTGCGGGCATCGGTGTCGAACTTGACGTCCTTTGCAGCCATGTCGTTTCTCCTTGAGAAAATGTGTTGAGTGGAAGATCAGAGAAAGCGCGGGCTTACTCGATGATCCCCATGATGTCGCTTTCTTTCATCATCAGCAGCTCTTCGCCGTCGACCTGAACCTCGGTGCCCGACCATTTGCCGAACAGGATCTTGTCGCCAGCCTTGACCGCCATTGCGATCAGCTCGCCGCTGTCCTTGCGCGCGCCTTCGCCGGTTGCGACGACTTGGCCTTCGCTGGGCTTTTCTTTTGCGCTGTCAGGAATGATCAGTCCGCCTGCGGTTTTTTCATCGCTTTCGGTACGGCGAACCAGCACACGGTCATGAAGCGGTTTCAATGCCATCTTTGCAGCTCCTTGGGCTCAAAGTTTTGTTTATCCTCCCCTCGCCTTTCGACGAGGCGTTAGCACTCGGTGTGTATGAGTGATAACGACGCATAGCTAGGGAGTCTAAAACGCCGAGTCAACAAGGTGTTTGGGATTTTTTTAACAACGCCTCAGTCAGCCTGTTCCCAGCTGTACGCCCAGTGTTTCAAGCCGTCTGTTCCCTCAGAGGTAAGAGCGTAGACACCTTTTTCAACCTTCTCGAACCACCCATAGTGATTTTCCCGCATCAACCGGGTGGCGACCGGAACACCCACAGATCTGGCAACCTCGGCCCCTTTGGCTGGGCCGTGTTCGGCCAGAAAGGCCGCGCATTTGAGCGCATCCTGACGGTAGGCCGTCACGATCCCGTGACGTGTCGCGCCCCCGGAATTGGGGTCGCCCTCCAGCCGGGCGAATTCGCGCAGCAGCCGCGCCGCCCTGGCCTTGTCCTTGCGCGGCACATATGGGCCCGGATCGCATTGCACCTCGACCGTGCCATCGGCACGTACGGTGATCAGACCCAGACCAAGCCTGCGGCACAGCGCCAGATTGTCCCTGAGCGCCCGCCGGGCCGTGCGCCCGGTGGGTTTGCTGACCCCGATATAGACCTGATCCGTGAGTTTCAGGCGGGTAATCGCCTGATGGAAAAGGGACAGCGTGAACCTGAGCTTGAGTTCGACAATCATAGGCGGCTCGTCTTCGCGCATGGCGACGATATCGGCTGCGCCCACTTCTCCTTTGACGGTGTATCCCTGACGCTCCAAAAGCGCCTTGATCGGGGGATAGAGGTCCTGCTCGCGGTTCATGGGCCTATGCTACGCAGATTGTTGAGGAATACCAGACGGGTTGCTTGAACATGGGCCGCAGGCATGGCTATGTCTGGGACACCTTGATGACACAACACCGGATAGGTTCATGCGCCTGCTGACGTTTCTCGCTTTTCTACTGGCCCCGATCACGGCTGCGGCTGCGTGCGATGGGCAGGACCTGCGCCCACTGCTGTCAGATGACGCGCGGGCCGAGTTGCAACGCGCCGTGGCGGACATCCCCTTTCCGGAAGGCAACCACTGGATTGCGCGCAAGGATGATACGGTTCTGCACATCGTTGGCACCCTGCACACTTATGACGAACGTATGGAAAAGGTGGTTGAACGCCTGTCTCCGGACCTGAGCCAGGCTGACGCATTCTATTTCGAAGTCACCCAGACTGACATGGATGCTTTCGAAAAGAATCTGGCCAATAATCTCAGCGCCGTAATGATCACTTCCGGGCCGACCCTGATCGACCTGATGGGAGATGAAGATTGGGCCGCATTCTCGACCGCGTTGCACCAGCGCGGCATTCCCGGCTGGATGGCTGCCAAAATGCGACCGTGGTTCTTGAGCATGATGCTGAGCATCCCGCCCTGCATGATGGAAGATCCGAACGGGACCTACGGCATGGACGCCCGCCTGAACGATCTGGCCGCAGAAAACGGCATTCCGCAATACTCGCTGGAACGTATCGACGACCTGATCGCCATGTTCGACAGCCACCCTCTGGAACAGCAGGTCGAGTCGCTGGTGCGGCTGTCCGGGGCGATGATGGGAAGCAACGATCAACTGGCCACCATGGCCAATGGATATCTGGAAGAAAAGCACGCCGAGATCATACAACTCGCCCGCCTGCAGGGGTTCGAGGAATCCGGGCTGAGCCGGGACGTCTTCGATGAGGAATGGAACGGGTTCGAGCAGCAAATGCTTGTCCAGCGGAATGCCCTGTGGATGGAGCATATTCTGGCCATCACGGATCAGACGGCAGTGATCGCGGTCGGCGCAGGTCATCTGAGTGACGATCACGGTTTGCTGAACCAGCTGGAGCAGGCCGGATACACGCTGACACGCGCCGCTTTCTAAGCTGGTTCAGCGGTTTTCAGACCAAGCGTCGCAGACGGGCTGCTGTGGCGTGACAAGGACGTTTGTCCGCCCTATAACGCGCGCAAATTTCCATTCCGCAGGACGCTGACATGACAACGCTCGTATTTGGTCACAAATCCCCCGACACCGATTCCACAGGCTCGCCGATCCTGTGGTCGTGGTACCTCAACGAAATCAAAGGTGTGCAGGCCGAGCCCGTGCTGTTGGGCGAGCCCAACACCGAAGCGGCGTTCATGCTGGACAACTGGGATCTGCCCAAACCACGCATCCTGGACGATCTGGCAGCGGACACTCCGGTGGTTATCGTCGACACCAACAACCCTGCCGAACTGCCCGCCAACGTCAATGACGCTGACATCCGCGCCATCATCGACCACCACAAGCTGGTCGGTGGTCTGGAAACCAAAGGCCCGATCGACATCACCGTGCGCCCGCTGGCCTGCACGGCCACCATCATGGTTGACCTGATGGGCGACGATGCAGCCAAGATGCCCGACGCCATCAAGGGCGCGGCACTGACCTGCATCCTTTCGGACACGCTGGAATTCCGCTCGCCCACCACCACGCCCCATGACCGCGAGGTCGCAGAGCGGCTGGCAGCCGAGTTGGAGCTGGATATCTCGGCTTACTCGGCAGATATGTTTGCGGCGAAATCGGATGTCTCGTCCTTCTCGGATGCCGAACTGATCCGCATGGACAGCAAGGAATACGAAGTCGATGGCACCAAATTCCGCGTCTCGGTTCTGGAAACCACTGCGCCGGGTGTCATTCTGGACCGCAAGGCAAGCCTGGCGGGTTCGATGGTGGATGTCGCCAAAGAAGACGGTGTCGATCAGGTGCTGCTGTTCGTCGTCGATATCCTGAACGAGGAAGCCACCCTGCTGGTGCCCAATGATCTGGTCAAAACCGTTGCCGAGAAAAGCTTTGGTGCATCCGTCGATGGCGACGCCGTGGTTCTGCCGGGCATCATGAGCCGTAAAAAGCAGATCATTCCGAACCTGAAGGTCTGAAAAAACACGCGGGGTCCGTCATTCTGAGTAAAACGGGCCTCGCATTATTGGTCTTCAGTCTGCGCCTTCGGCATTGCGCTTAAACAGACCTTTACCCAACCGACGAAATACAGGGCGGCCACCGATCGATTGGTGGCCAATCCCTTGCCAATCGGTCATAAGGCTCGTGCAGTTTCAGCTTGAGGCCACATATGACCCAGATCGTTCACGCGCTGTCCGAAATCTCCGCCCGCTACAAAGCGTTGTTTGTCGATCTGTGGGGGTGCGTTCACAACGGGATCACGGCCTATCCCGAAGCTGTCGCAGCCCTTCAAGCCTATCGCGCGGACGGGGGGCTTGTTGTTCTGGTCACGAACTCGCCCAAACCCCGTGCGGGTGTGGCCGAGCAACTGGTGCAGTTCAATGTTCCCGCAGATGCCTATGACACCATTGCCACCAGCGGCGATTCCGCACGGTCGGCGATGTTCCGTGGTGCTGTCGGGCACAAGGTTTACTTCATGGGGGAATGGCAGCGCGATGCGGGCTTTTTCGAGCCCCTGAAACTGCTGCACCACCCGATCCATATTGAACGTGTCCCGCTGAGAGAGGCCGAAGGGATCGTCTGCTGTGGCCCTTTTGATCCGATGGCCGACCCGGACGTGAACCGCCCCGATTTCCTCTATGCCAAACAGATGGGCATGAAGCTGCTGTGCGCAAACCCCGACATTGTTGTCGATCGCGGCGAGGTGCGCGAATGGTGTGCAGGCGCTTTGGCAAAGCTCTATACCGAGATGGGCGGCGAGAGCCTGTATTTCGGCAAGCCGCACCCACCGATCTACGATCTGGCGCGCCGCAGGTTGCAGGAACTGGGCCATGATATCCCGGACAGCGACATTCTGGTGATCGGCGACGGCCCCCATACGGACATTCTGGGGGGCATGGGTGAAGGCATTGATTCCCTGTTCATTTCGGGCGGGCTGGCGGCTGCTGAGACAAAAACGTCGCACCATCCGGATCACGAATCCCTAACGGCTTATATCGAAAGGGAAAAGGTCAACCCAACCTACACAATCGGTCGATTGAGATAGCAAGAAAAGACTTGATTTTCTGCAGTTGCGAAGTAATAAAGTTGCCAACCTGGGCCGGATAGTGGTTTTTTCTTTCTCGGTCGATTTCGAGTGAGGGCAACATGTTGGACAATCTTCCACGCGGAACGATCTGTATAGAAGACATCGAAATGGGAATGTCCCGCCACCTGCGCAAAGTGGTGACGGACGAAGATATCGAGATGTTTGCGCAGATCTCGACAGACCGGAACCCGGTGCATCTGGATGATGATTATGCCCGCGATACAATCTTCGAAGGGCGTATCGCGCACGGAATGCTGACAGCTGGGCTGATCTCGGCCGTTATTGGCGAACAACTGCCGGGCCATGGCACGGTCTATATGGGGCAGTCACTAAAGTTCTTGGCCCCCGTGCGCCCCGGTGACATGGTTTATGCCGAGGTCAAAGTCATCGACATCGACTTTTCCAAGCGTCGCGTCAAACTGGATTGCCATTGCTCGGTCGAGGGCAAGAAGGTGCTGATCGGTGAAGCCATGGTACTGGCCCCGTCGCGCAAGTTCGACTGATCGGCGAACACTTCCATGCAAAAGGCGCCCGACCGGCGCCTTTTTTTGTTTGGACGCTGTTTTTTGCCTGTGCCTTTCAGGACGGGCGGGCGCGTTTTCGCCCTTTCAACGCACCGGATTCCAGAATGATCTCTGACACCACGTGTTCGCGCCTGTAGGCCATCACATGAACGCCGGACACTCCCGCGATATCGCGAATCTGCTGGATCAGTTCGATACAGATCTTTTTGCCCTCGTCAGCTGGTTTTTCGGCTTTCTCCATCCGCTCGATTACCTGATCGGGGATGTGAATGCCGGGAACATTGCTGCGCATCCAGCGTGCCGCACGCGCTGACGCGATGGGGCCGACGCCCGCGATGATGAACACTTTCTTGTCCAGTCCCGCATCGCGCACACGCGCCATAAATTTCTCGAACAGCGGAATGTCGTAGATGTAATTGGTCTGAATATACTCGGCCCCGGCCTCAACCTTCTTTGCCAGACGATCAGGTCGCCAGTCATAAGGCGGTATGCAGGGGTTTTCGGCAGCACCAAGGAACAGTTGCGGCGGGCGCGTGATCTTACGACCAGAAAGGAACATTCCCTGATCGCGCATCGTGCGGATCGTCCGCAACAGGGTCAGGGAATCGAAATCGAATACCGGTTTTGCCCCCGGCTGATCCCCGACGCCGACGCCGTCGCCGGTCAGGCACAGCACGTTACTGACGCCCAACGCCGCAGCCCCCAGAACATCGCCCTGAATGGCAATCCGGTTCCGGTCGCGGCAGGAAATCTGATAGACCGGAGAATAACCCGCGCGCGTCAGCAAGGCACAAATCCCAATCGAGGACATATGGCAGTTCGCGCCCGAAGCATCGGTTGCATTGATCGCGTCAGCCACTTCGCCAAGCGGTTGGGCCGCCTGAAAAACATCCTCGGGGTCGGCACTGTCGGGTGGGTTCAACTCGGCGGTGACTGCGAAACGGCCTGAACGGAGCACCTTCTCCAACCGGCTGTGCGACACATGTCCTTGGGGAACCGGAACATAGCCAATCGGCTCCACCTCGTTGCGATGGGTATCACTCATTTCTTCAGTTCCCGGTTTATCGCGTTGGGTGGTTCGGCGGCCAGTGGTGCCGCAGAAGGTTCATTCTCGCGCGCTTCGGGGAATGCCTCGGCCAGCGCCAACCGGGCTGCATCCCGGGTCTCGCGCTCGTGCGCTGCAATCTCGCGGCTGACCCGCAGCCAGGATGACGAGCCTTTCAACGTGTGCTCCACCGGCGGAAGAACTTCTTTTATCTTGTCGGCTCCGTGCCGCATGCGGCTGGCTCCGTTCCAGGCCAGGGCCCAGACGCATTTCATATCCGGCTTCACCTCGCAAAACTCGCCGGGACGTACGCCGCCACATGGGCCATTGCGCAATTGCTTTGGGCAGTTCATCGGGCAGGACATTCCGGTGGATGACAACACGCATTGCCCGCACATCTTGCAATCAAACAACAGGGTTTTGACGCCCTTCTCGACCAGTGCAATGGGGCGTTCGACGCGGTTATATCCGATCTTTGCAAATATCGGGTCCATCGCGACCATGCCGCGTTCGACACATTTATAGATCCACTCGAAAGTGCGGGCATGACGAATCGCGAACAGTCGCATTCGGTACATGGGTCTGCCTCCTGTGCTGGGTTCATTCGAACCTCGCCGGGCTTTGATCCGGTGCGCCTTAATCCAGGGAACCGGATTTTCAGTCTAAACCCGGAGTTTTTTTTGAATCAAGCGGTTGGAGGCGCTTGGCCTGAAATACTTGGATTGGCCTCATGCATTTTCCCGGCCAACTGAAATGTTCAAAGCTCAGTCACAGGATCGCATTCTTGGAATTCAAACTGCCGCTTGAACAAATTGACTCGCGCCGCTACGCAATCGTCTATGCACATCATCCGGGATATCCAGTTCGTCCAGCCAGAAGATCGCGGCGCCAGCGTGGCAATCGGGAATTTCGACGGCGTTCATTTGGGGCATCAGTCGGTCATTGAACTGGCCCGTAATGCAGCGCCGGACGCGCCGCTGGGTGTGTTGACCTTCGAGCCGCATCCGCGGGAGTATTTTGCGCCTGACGCGCCTCCGTTCCGCCTGATGCGGGGCAATGCGCGAGCGCACCGGCTGGAGAAGCTGGGCGTAGAGAAGCTTTATGAACTGCCGTTCAACGCCGCGCTGGCCGGGCTTTCGCCAATGGAGTTTGCGCGCAACGTGATCTGCGACGGGCTGGGCCTGTCGCATGTCGTGGTGGGTGCCGATTTCTGCTTTGGCAAGGGCCGCAGTGGCACGGCGCAGGATCTGGTGAAGTTCGGGCAGGACATGGGGTTCGGTGTGACGATTGCGCCTTTGATGGAACGGTCGGAAAATGTTGTATCCTCAACCGCCATTCGCACCGCGCTGAGCGACGGCCGCCCACGGGACGCAGCCGCGATGCTGGGACACTGGCACCGGATCGAAGGCGAAGTGATCGGGGGCGAACAGCGCGGGCGCGAGCTGGGCTTTCCCACCGCGAACATGTCCATCGAAGGGCTGCATCCGCCAAAATTCGGTGTCTACGCCGTACTGGTGGATGTGTTGGATGGGCCGCATAAGGGCAGCTATCACGGTGCGGCCTCGATCGGGGTGCGCCCGATGTTTAACGGCCAGGTGCCCAATATCGAAACCTTCCTGTTCGACTTTTCGGGCGATCTGTACGGGGCGACCCTGTCGGTGGGTCTGATCGACTTTCTGCGCCCCGAGATGACATTCGACGGGCTGGAGAGTCTGATCACGCAGATGGATGCCGACTGCGAACAGGCCCGCGGTATATTGACCGCCCTATGAGTGTTGATCCGATTGAACGCGCGGGCCTGCCTGCCCGGTTTTGGGAGCGCAAACCCCTGCGCCAAATGAACCAGCGCGAGTGGGAGGCGTTGTGTGATGGCTGCGGCAAATGCTGCCTGAACAAGCTGGAAGATGAAGACACGGGCGAGGTGGCCCTGACCTGCGTCGCATGCCGCTTGCTGGATGATGAAAGCTGCCGCTGCGTACAATACGACATCCGGCATCAATTCGTGCCCGAATGCATCGTCATGACCCCCGACAATATCGACGAACATGCCTATTGGTTGCCGCAAACCTGCGCGTATCGGTTGCTGTGGGAAGGCAAACCGCTTTACGACTGGCACCCGTTGATATCTGGTACAGCGGACAGTGTGCACGCTGCCGGGATCTCGGTTCAGGGGCGCACGGTGTCTGAGTTTGAGACACCCATGGAAGAGTGGGAAGATTACATAATCGAGGAGCCAAGCTGATGCATTTCGCGTCTGACAATTCCGGGCCGGTTCATCCACAGGTCATGGCCAGGCTGGCCGAGGTCAATCAGGGCTATCAGATGGCCTATGGCGCGGATACGCTGATGAACGAGGTGCGCGACCGTATCCGCAGTATATTCGAGGCTCCGGGTGCTGCGGTCTATCTGGTGGCGACCGGGACAGCAGCGAATTCGCTCGCCCTTGCAACATTGTCAAAGCCTTGGGAAACGGTCTTCTGTTCCCCAGTCGCGCATATCCACGAGGACGAATGCAACGCACCGGAGTTTTACAGCGGCGCCAAGCTGACCCTGGTACCGGGCGGAGACAAGATGACCCCTGAGGCTTTGCGCGGGTCAATTCTGGGCGAGGAAACACGCGGTGTGCATGGGCCGCAGCGCGGACCCGTGTCGATCACACAAGTGACCGAGCGCGGATCGGTCTATTCGCTGGCAGAGTTGCAGGCCCTGTGCGAGGTCGCCAAGACTTACGGCCTGCCCGTGCATCTGGACGGCGCGCGCTTTACCAACGCGTTGGTTGCGCTGAACTGTTCCCCTGCGGATATGACATGGAAAGCAGGTGTAGATGCTGTCAGTTTTGGTGGCACCAAGAACGGTCTCATGGGTGTCGAGGCGGTTGTGTTCTTTGATGAAAGCAAAGCCTGGGAGTTTGAGCTGCGGCGCAAGCGCGGGGCGCATCTGTTTTCCAAACACCGCTATCTGTCCGCTCAGATGGCGGCCTATCTGGAAGACGACCTGTGGCTGAAGATGGCGCGTCAGGCCAATGACAACTGCGCCCGCTTGGCCGAGGGGTTGCGCGCCAAGGGGGCCGCATTTCTGCACGAACCGCAGGCCAATATGATCTTTGCCTCATTCCCACGCGCGAAGCACAAGCAACTGCACAAGGCAGGCGCGGTTTATCACCTTTGGGGTGCAGAGCTGGAAGGCGAGGATAACAACGAAAACCTCGCGTGCAGGCTGGTTTGCGACTGGTCCATCGGAGCGGCGGAGATCGATCAGTTTCTCAATCTGCTTTGACGCCTAACGGGGCGTTGGCCTGCCAGAACGCCCGCAGCAAAGCGCCGGTTTCATCAGGGTGTGAAATCGGCAGCATGTGCCCTGCGCCGTTGATGCGTTCATGGCGCGCATCAGGCAGGCGCCGTTGCAGCCCTGCGCAAATCGCGTGGATCACCGGCGGCGTCCCTGACCCGCTCAGCAACAGGGTCGGCATCGATGCGCGCCGGAGCCGATCCGGGTCAAGCAACCCTGCCTGATCGTCATAGAGCACAGGGTGTACAGCCGGAACCGCATCGATTCCACGCACCATATTTGCCCGCGTGCGCTCGGGCAAATCAGGCCATTTGGGGCTGATCTTCGTGCTCCACGCCCTGTTGAACAGGCGCGCGGCCAAAACCTTGTCACCAGACGCGAAGGCCGCACTGACTGGCTCGGAGTCCCGTTCGTGCTGTTCGAACAACAGCGGCGCATCCTGTTTCGCAACTGCAAAGAACACGGGTTCGATCAGGATCAGGCTGCGCACGCGCTCGGGATGTTCAATCGCCAACCTGAGTGCGATCATCGCCCCAAAGGAATGCCCGATCACATCCATGGGTTTCGTCAATTCAGCCAAGGCCGGTCTTGTCACTGCGTCAAAGAAATCAACCTGCCCGTCCCAATCCGGGCTGCGCCCATGCGACAGCATATCCGGGGCAACAAATGTCGCACAGCCATTCAGCGCACTGGCCAAACCTGACCAGGCACCGGAATGCGCAATCGTGCAATGGAGGGCGAGCAGTTTCCGCTCCCCCTCACCCAAGTGCCTGACGAAAACGGATTGCATCGTGGCCCTGACCGTCACCCGTTCATCTCGGCCAGATGCCGGTCCAGATCGTCCAGCCTGTCCTGACCCCAGAACCGCTGGTCGTCGGGCGTGATGTAGAACGGTGCGCCGAAGACACCCCGATCCACGGCTTCCTCGAGGTTGGCGGCATAGGTTTCTGCCCCCACCAGCAAGCCGCTGTCTGCCAGACCGGGATCAAACCCGGCTTGCGTCAGACATTCGCGGATGACATCGTCCTGTGCGATATCCTTTTCCTCGGCCCAGCAGGCGCGAAGGAAGCTATGACACAGCTTACCCACATCGCCCGAGCCGTCCTTGATCGCGGCAATAACCGCATAAGATGACAGGGCCATGTTGGTCGGCCAGTGCGCGGGTTTCAGATTGAACTCCATCCCCAGATTCTTCGATTGGCGCAGCAGCTCCTGTGCGCGGTACTCGATACGAGAGATATGCCGGTCTTTCGGAGGGGTCCCCCCGGTGCGCGCGAACAGGGCGATAATGTCCAGCGGCTTATAGTTGATCGTCGCGCCGTGTTTCGCCGCGATTTCTTCCAACCGCATCCCTGCCAGATAGGAATAGGGCGAGAGTGTCGCAAAAAAGTAGTCAATCTGGGTCATGTGCACTTTCTCCGCTGCGTTACCTTTGCGGGACGGTAAGGCCATGCTAAGCGGTGTCAACATCACGATTCTGTCACATTGCCATTGCTGCCCGGGGACCTCAGCCGATGCCGACACTTCACGAACCCAAGCTTATCGCTGGGAACGCCAACCTTCCGCTTGCCCAAGCCATCGCACGCCGCATGAGCCTGTACCGAGGCGTTGATCAGGGTCTGGTCGATGCGCGTGTCGAACGGTTCAACGACGGTGAGATTTTCGTGGAAGTGTTCGAAAATGTGCGCGGCGAGGATATGTTCATTATCCAACCGACCTCGAACCCGGCCAATGACAACCTGATGGAACTGCTGATCATTGCCGATGCGCTGCGCCGGTCGTCCGCGCAGCGGATCACCGCCGTGATCCCGTATTTCGGGTACGCCCGTCAGGACCGTCGCACCAAGGCCCGCACGCCCATCAGCGCCAAGCTGGTGGCCAACATGCTGACAGGGGCCGGGATCGAACGGATCCTGACCATGGACTTGCATGCGGCCCAGATTCAGGGCTTTTTCGATATGCCCGTGGACAACCTTTATGCCTCGCCCATCTTTGCGCTGGATGTGAGGCATCAGTTCAAGGGAAATCTGGATGAAATCATGGTCGTTTCACCTGACGTGGGCGGCGTGGCCCGCGCGCGTGAACTGGCCAAGCGGATCAACGCCCCTTTGTCGATCGTGGACAAGCGCCGCGAGAAAGCGGGCGAAGTGGCCGAGATGACCGTGATCGGGGATGTGAAGGACAAGATCTGCCTGATCGTGGACGACATGTGCGACACCGCCGGAACGCTGTGCAAGGCGGCGCAGGTGCTGCTGGATAACGGTGCGAAAGAAGTTCATTCCTACATCACGCATGGCGTCATGAGTGGCCCTGCGGTGGAACGGGTGACAAATTCGGTGATGAAGTCGCTGGTGCTGACCGATACGATCCAGCCAACCAAAGAGATATTGAGCGCCAAGAACATCCGGATTGTTCCGACTGCGCCAATCTTTACACAGGCGATCCTGAACATCTGGAACGGAACCAGCGTGTCATCCCTGTTCGAAGACAAGACGCTGACGCCGATCTACGAATCCATGTACCAGATGGATTGAGTTTGGACGGGTCGACAGAATGTGTCGTCCCTTTCTTTTTGAACCACCGATTGCGCACAAGTCTGCCTCATGCGCGCGATCAGCGACACAAGCGGACCGATCTCCATGACTGGCAACAAACGCATTGTTCTTTCCAGCGACCACGCGGCAATCGAGCTGCGTCAGGCCGTGGCCAACCACATCGCGCAGCAAGGATGGGACGTGGTCGATATCGGCCCGACGACCCCGGAAAGCACCCATTACCCCAAACACGGCAAGGCCGCGGCACTGGCCGTAGCCTCGGGTGATTGCGGATTGGGGATAATCCTCTGCGGCACGGGTCAGGGCATCATGATGGCCGCAAACAAGGTGCCCGGCATTCGCTGCGGCGTCTGTTCGGACGCGTTTTCCGCCCGGATGATCCGCCAGCATAACAATGCCAATATGCTGTCGATTGGCGCGCGTGTTGTCGGCGAAGGACAGGCGCTGGATATTGTGGATGCGTTTCTGGGTGCCGAATTTGAAGGCGGCCGCCACGCCACACGGGTCGATATGATCGAAGCGCAGGACGACTGAGGCCTGCGCCTGTCCTGCAAGCCCAGGATCAGGAAATGTCCCAGTCGTCCGGGTGTGCCACCTCTCCAAACGCGGTCCAGCTGATCCGGATGCGGGCAATCCGCGTGTCGGACCATGTACGAAACACCGCTTCAAACCCTTCTGTGGTGACATTTTCTGCCTGAACCTCGGCGCGCAGGGCTGATGATGTGTCGACATCCCAAAGGGAAATCCCGATCTGAACCATGGGCGGGCTAAGAAACGTGTCCTTGAATTGGATGGGTTTCCGACGTTCGCGGGGGCCTTCGCCAGTCCACATGTCCCCGCCTTCGGCAAATTCCGAAAACAGAACACTTTCACCTTGATCGATGCCAATGGGATGGGTCAGAAATTTTTTCATGTTTTCATCATTATACTTGAATTTCCGCAACTTATCCCTGCTTTTTGGCAAAAGCACGACAAAAAAACGGCCCCGCAATCGCGAGGCCGTTCCAATTTTTCACTGTTAAGCCAATTACAGGCTCATATGCGTCCCAAGCGCTTCCATGTCGGCCAGCAGCTTGGCGGCTTCGTCGACGATCGACATTTCGTCGCCGCCCTTTGCCGCTTCGTGCGAGGCGCGTGCCTCGGCAATCAGCTCGTCCATATGCGAACGGGTGATTTCCGAAACCGGAACCGCCTTTTCGGCCAGAACCGACAGGCTGTCGCCGTTGATCTGGGCAAACCCGCCGGTGACCAGGTATTCGCTGGACCCTTCGGGTGCCTCAACCTTCAGCAGACCGGGGCGCAGCGTTGTGATGGTGGGGGCGTGATCGGGCATCGCCGTCATGTCCCCGTCTGCGCCGGGAATCTGGACCGCGGTGACCTCGAGCGAAGCTAAGCTCCGCTCGGGGCTGACGAGGTCGAAATGCATGGTGTTTGCCATCAGGGATACTCCTTAGGCGGCTGCTGCTGCCATTTTTTCGGCTTTGGCGATCACTTCGTCGATGCCGCCAACCATCAGGAAGGCTGCTTCGGGCAGGTGATCGTATTCGCCAGCCACAACGGCCTTGAACGACGAGATGGTGACATCCAGAGGAACCTGAACCCCCGGCGAGCCGGTGAAGACCTCGGCCACGTCGAACGGCTGTGACAGGAAGCGTTCGATCTTACGGGCACGGGCCACGGTCAGCTTGTCCTCTTCCGACAGTTCGTCCATGCCGAGGATGGCGATGATGTCCTGCAGCGACTTGTAGCGCTGGAGGATCTGCTGAACGTCGGTCGCAACCTTGTAGTGCTCTTCCCCGACGATGGCCGGGTCGAGCAGGCGCGAGGTCGAGTCGAGCGGGTCAACCGCAGGGTAGATACCCTTTTCCGAGATCGCACGGTTGAGAACGGTGGTCGCGTCGAGGTGCGCAAACGAAGTTGCCGGCGCGGGGTCGGTCAAGTCGTCCGCAGGCACGTAGATCGCCTGCACCGAAGTGATCGATCCGGCCTTTGTCGAGGTGATGCGTTCCTGCAGGGCACCCATGTCAGTGGCCAGTGTCGGCTGGTAGCCCACAGCGGACGGGATACGACCCAGCAGAGCCGACACTTCGGAACCCGCCTGCGTGAAGCGGAAGATGTTGTCGACGAAGAACAGAACGTCGGTACCAGACTGGTCGCGGAACTGCTCGGCCAGGGTCAGTCCGGTCAGAGCAACACGCGCACGCGCACCCGGAGGCTCGTTCATCTGACCGTAAACCAGGGCCACCTGGCTTTCCGACAGGTTGTCCGGCTTGATCACGTTCGATTCGATCATCTCGTGGTACAGGTCGTTGCCTTCACGGGTCCGTTCACCAACACCCGCAAACACCGAGAAGCCCGAGTGCACTTTTGCGATGTTGTTGATCAGTTCCATGATCAGAACAGTTTTACCAACGCCGGCGCCGCCAAACAGGCCAATCTTACCGCCTTTGGCGTAAGGGGCCAGCAGGTCAACCACCTTGATGCCGGTGACCAGAACTTCCGACTCGGTCGACTGTTCGGCAAAGGTCGGTGCGGGCTGGTGGATAGCGCGAACTTCGGTCGCCTCTACCGGACCTTTTTCGTCGATCGGCTCGCCGACGACGTTCAGGATGCGGCCCAGGGTGGCATTGCCAACCGGAACCGAGATCGGTGAACCGGTGTCGGTGACCACTTCGCCACGGACCAGACCTTCGGTCGCGTCCATCGCGATGGTGCGGACAGTGTTTTCACCCAGGTGCTGAGCAACTTCCAACACCAGGCGCTTGCCATTGTTGGTGGTTTCCAGCGCGTTCAGAATTTCAGGCAGCTGATCTTCGAAGTGCACGTCGACGACGGCCCCGATGATCTGTGTGACTTTGCCTTTTGCATTCGCCATGTTTCGTCTCCGGTTTGTCTCTACAGCGCCTCGGCGCCGGAAATAATTTCAATCAGCTCGTTGGTGATCACGGCCTGACGCGAGCGGTTGAACTGGATCGTCAGCTTGTCGATCATCTCACCCGCGTTGCGCGTCGCGTTGTCCATTGCGGACATCCGCGCGCCCTGTTCAGACGCTCCGTTTTCGAGCAGAGCCGAGAAGATCGCGGTCGCAACCCCCTTGGGCAGCAAGTCGGCCAGAATGGCCTCTTCGCTGGGCTCGTAGTCGAAGATGGCACCGCTGTCGTCACCTTCCGATTCCTCGAACGAGGCGGGGATGACCTGCTGTGCCGTCGGGATCTGGGTCACAACGTTGACGAACTTCGAATAGAAGATCGTGGCAACGTCGAACTCGCCCCCGTCGAAGCGGGACAGGATGTCCTTTGCGATGTCCTGCGCGTTGGAATAACCCAGACGCTTGACCTCACTCAGGTCCACATGCCCAACGAACAGATCGCCAAAATCACGCTTGAGCGCGTCACGGCCTTTCTTGCCGACGGTCAGGATCTTGACCGTCTTGCCCTTGCCGCGCAGCTCTTCCGCCTTCTGGCGGGCCAGCTTGGCGATGTTCGAGTTGAAGCCGCCACACAGGCCGCGTTCAGCTGTCAGCACAACCAGCAGATGGACATCATCACTGCCCGTACCACGGAGCAGCTTGGGGGCGCTGTCGCTGCCCCCAACCGACGCCGCCAGCCCCGCCATCACGGCATTGAACCGCTCGGCATAAGGGCGCGAGGCTTCGGCAGATTCCTGGGCGCGGCGCAGTTTTGCGGCCGCGACCATCTGCATGGCCTTGGTGATCTTGCGGGTCGATTTGACCGACTCGATCCTGTTTTTAAGGTCCTTCAGACTAGGCATCGGAACCTCCTATCAAGCGAAGGTCGCGGCGTATTCGTCGATCGCTGCTTTGAGTTTGTCGGACGCTTCACCTTTGATCTTTGGATCTTCGTCGGTGATCCACTTCAGCAGGTCTGCGTGCTTGCCGCGCAGATGCGCCAGCAGACCGGCCTCGTAGCGGCCAACGTCAGATACATCGATCTTGTCGAGATAGCCGTTGGTGCCAGCGAAGATGACGCAGACGATTTCCGCGTTGGTCAGCGGCGAGTACTGCGGCTGCTTCATCAGCTCGGTCAGGCGCGCACCACGGTTCAGAAGCTGCTGGGTTGCGGCGTCGAGGTCGGAACCAAACTGCGCAAAGGCCGCCATTTCGCGATACTGAGCCAGTTCCAGCTTGACCGGACCGGCAACCGATTTCATCGCGTCGGTCTGAGCCGACGAGCCCACACGCGAAACCGACAGACCGGTGTTCACAGCAGGACGGATGCCCTGATAGAACAGTTCGGTTTCCAGGAAGATCTGACCGTCGGTGATCGAGATCACGTTGGTCGGAATAAAGGCGGAAACGTCACCACCCTGGGTCTCGATAACCGGCAGAGCCGTCAGCGAACCAGCACCGAAGTCTTCGTTCAGCTTTGCCGAACGTTCCAGCAGGCGGGAGTGGAGGTAGAAAACGTCACCCGGATAGGCTTCGCGGCCCGGCGGGCGACGCAGCAACAGCGACATCTGACGATAGGACACGGCCTGTTTCGACAGGTCATCATAGATGATCAGCGCGTGACGGCCATTGTCACGGAAATATTCTGCCATCGCGGTTGCGGCATAGGGTGCCAGGAACTGCATCGGTGCCGGGTCGGACGCGGTTGCGGCGACAACGATCGAATATTCAATCGCACCGGATTCTTCCAGTTTCTTCACCAGCTGGGCAACGGTCGAACGCTTCTGACCGATCGCAACGTAAACGCAGTACAGTTTCTTCGACTCGTCGTCGCCCGCTGCTTCGTTATAGACTTTCTGGTTCAGGATGGTGTCCAGAGCCACGGCGGTTTTACCGGTCTGGCGGTCACCAATGATCAGCTCGCGCTGGCCACGGCCAATCGGGATCATCGCGTCAACCGATTTCAGGCCGGTTGCCATCGGTTCGTGCACCGATTTACGCGGAATGATACCGGGTGCTTTGACGTCTGCAACGCCGCGCTTGGTGGCATTGATCGGACCTTTGCCGTCCAGCGGGTTGCCCAGACCGTCAACAACACGGCCCAGCAGCTCGTCACCGATTGGAACGTCCACGATCGAGTTTGTGCGCTTGACGGTGTCACCTTCTTTGATGTCACGGTCAGAACCGAAGATAACGACACCGACGTTGTCGCTTTCCAAGTTCAGCGCCATCCCCATGATACCGCCGGGGAATTCGACCATCTCACCGGCTTGAACGTTGTCCAGGCCATATACACGGGCAATCCCGTCACCGACGCTCAGCACGCGACCGATCTCGGCCACTTCGGCTTCCTGACCAAAATTCTTGATCTGGTCCTTCAGGATTGCAGAAATCTCTGCAGCTTGGATTCCCATTTATCCGACCTCTTTCATTGCATTCTGTAGGGAGTTCAGCTTCGAACGGATCGAACTGTCGATCATTTTCGAGCCCACTTTGACGACAAGACCGCCGATGAGGCTTTCATCAACGGTCGCATTGATAGTTACGGTCTTGCCCACACGCTCGGACAGCGTCTTGGACAGTTTTTCCAGTTGTGTCTTGGTCAGCGCCTTGGCCGAGGCGACATCGGCGGTCACTTCGCCACGCTCATCAGCCAGCATGTCACGCAGCACCTGCACCAGTTGCGGCACAACAAACAGGCGGCGTTTCTGCGCCATCAGACCCAGCGTATTGCGCAGGATGGCGTTCAGGCCCATCTTGTCAGCAATTGCGGTGATCGCAGCTTCCTGCTGAGTACGCGAAACCAGCGGCGATGCGATCAGGTCGCGCAGGTCGGCACTGTCGCCCAGTGCTGCTGCCAGATCATTGATGCCGGATTCCAGACCCGCAAGGTCATTATTCTCTTTTGCGATCTCGAAGATCGCGGTGGCATAGCGCTCGGCGATGCCTGTGGAAATCGAAGCTGGTTCGGACACGTCCACCCTTCCGATATTTGAGGCCCCGATTTTGGGTAGCGGCCGCTACCTTGGGGCGTGAGGAAACCCCGGCCAGACGGTCGGGGATCAAAATCACCGGGGATGTAGCAGAGGTGAACCAACCAAGCAATACGCTATAGCGGTAACAGATTTATCCACAAAATGTTAATTTTCATACACTTACACCAAGTGCGACCGTTTGGACCGGTCGCGGCAGTTGAAAAATGTTACGAATATGCAGGTTTTTGCGATTCCTGTGACTTTTTTCTCGCGAATTTGTCACTTTGGGATGCACACGGTTGTCACGCTGGCTTTAGCAGACCATCAAGCGCCTTGATAGGCTTCCTGATGGCATCTTTGGTGACATTGCCCCGGGGCGGATGAATGTTCTTTGTGACCTCGACCATCAACACCCCGCCCGCCATGACAGTTGGAATGCGCTGGCCAGTTTTTTCGATCAGACTGCCCGACTTCAACCAGAACCGCCGGAAGGACGGCGGCATGTAAAGAGCCGAGCAATGCGCCTCGGGCAGGAAGTAGTGCGACCTGAGCTGATTTTCCAGCTGAGTGGCGGAATAGGGACGGCCAAAGCCAAATGGCGTTTTGTCCGTACGTGACCACAGACCCGCCCGGTTCGGAACAATGAACACGGCCCTGCCACCGGGGCCCAGAACGCGCCAGCATTCCTCGAGCAGCTGGTTTGGCCGCTCGGACGTCTCCAGCCCGTGCATCACCACAAGCTTGTCCACGTGACCGGTTTCAATGGGCCACCGGGTCTCTTCCGTCAGGACCGAGACATTGGGCATCCCCGCGGGCCAGGGCATCACACCTTGCGGGCCGGGCATCAGCCCGATGACCCGGCGCGCATCGGCCAGATAAGGGCGCAACAGCGGCACGGCAAAGCCAAAACCGGCAACTGTCTGACCTTTGGCTTCGGGCCAGAGCTCGGTCAGCCGCCCGCGAATAGCCGCCTGTGCCGCGCGCCCAAGGGTGCTGCGGTAGTAGAAGTTCCTCAGATCCTGCACATCAAGATGCATTGCGGACATCCGGTCAATCGGCTTAGCTGGGCGCAGTCTAGCAATGAAAGGGCAAAAGGCCATGCCTCTTGAAATCGTTACAATCCCGTGCCTCAGCGACAATTACGCCTTTCTGGCCCATGACAGCGGCAATGGCCAGACTGCGCTGATCGATGCCCCAGAAGCCACGCCGATTCTTGCGGCGCTGGAAGATCGGGGATGGGCGTTGTCACATGTGCTGCTGACCCATCATCACTGGGATCACGTTGAAGGGCTAGCCGAAATTCTGGCCAAACACCCTACAATGGTCATCGGTGCGGCCGCCGACGCGCACCGCCTGCCCCCGCTGGACCAGCAGGTTGCCGAAGGCGACAGCTTTGAGGTCGGTGGCGAACCAGTCGAGGTGATGGACGTTTCGGGGCACACGGTTGGTCATATCGCGTTTTATCTTCCGCAAAGCGCGGTCGTCTTTACCGCTGACAGCCTGATGGCCCTCGGATGTGGACGTCTGTTCGAAGGCAGCCCGGCGCAGATGTGGGCGTCGCTGAGCAAGCTGGCCGCTTTGCCGGACGACACTCTGGTCTGTTCGGGGCATGAATATACACAATCCAACGCAAAATTCGCCATTACCGTCGATCCCGAGAACGCTGCGTTGAAACAGCGAATTGCCGATATCGACCGCGCCCGCGCCGCTGGCGAAGCCACTGTTCCGTCGATTTTGGCGCTTGAAAAAGCCACCAACCCGTTCCTGAGGGCCACTGATCCGGCGATTCAGGCCCATCTTGGTATGGCAAACGCCGATCCTGCGGCGGTTTTCGCCGAAATCCGGGGTAGAAAAGACAGGTTCTGATGCTTATTTGCCCCTCTTCACGGCCACGGTCACAACAAATGTGACTGTCAAGTGAAAGAAAACCCTTGAAGCCGGGCCACGATCAACCAAACTCTAATAGTATGAGGACATGGTTGGGATGGGGTTCCGGCCGAAAGCCCGCCCCCTTCTGACCCAAGACAGAGGAGCACCCGCGTGCCTTCATTCTCGAGCACACTGGAACAAGCCATCCACGCGGCCCTTGCGGCTGCGAATGAACGGCGACACGAATTTGCAACGCTGGAGCATTTGCTGCTGGCGCTTCTGGAAGAACCCGATGCGGTGCGCGTCATGAAAGCGTGCAGCGTCGATCTGGACGAGTTGCGCAGCACTCTGGTTGAGTTCATAGACGAAGATCTTTCAAATCTGGTCACGGATATCGACGGGTCCGAAGCCGTACCGACGGCAGCGTTCCAGCGCGTCATTCAGCGCGCCGCAATCCATGTGCAAAGCTCGGGCAGGACCGAAGTGACCGGTGCCAATGTACTGGTCGCCATTTTTGCCGAGCGCGAAAGCAATGCCGCCTATTTCCTTCAGGAACAGGACATGACCCGGTACGACGCGGTCAATTTCATCGCCCATGGCGTGGCCAAAGACCCCGCTTATGGTGAAAGCCGGTCGGTATCCGGTGCGGATCAGGTGGAAGAAGAAGCTCAGACAGGATCCGGCGACACGGAACAAAAAGAAAGTGCGCTTGGGAAATACTGCATTGACCTGAACGCGAAATCGCGCGCGGGTGATGTCGATCCGCTGATCGGGCGCGCGGATGAGGTGGAACGCTGTATCCAGGTGCTGTGCCGCCGCCGCAAGAACAACCCGCTGCTGGTGGGCGATCCGGGCGTGGGCAAAACCGCCATTGCCGAAGGTCTGGCGCACAAGATCGTCGCCGGAGAAGCCCCAGATGTCTTGGCACACACCACCATCTATTCGCTGGATATGGGCGCACTGCTGGCCGGGACCCGTTATCGCGGCGATTTCGAAGAGCGCCTGAAGGCGGTTGTAACCGAGCTGGAAGAGCACCCCGACGCAGTGCTGTTCATCGACGAAATCCATACCGTGATCGGTGCCGGTGCAACCTCGGGCGGGGCGATGGATGCCTCGAACCTGCTGAAGCCTGCGTTGCAGGGCGGCAAGCTGCGCACCATGGGCTCGACCACCTACAAAGAGTTCCGACAGCATTTTGAAAAGGACCGAGCCCTGTCGCGCCGGTTCCAGAAGATCGATGTGAACGAACCTTCGGTTGAAGACAGCGTCAAAATCCTGCGCGGTCTGAAACCCTATTTTGAGAAACATCACGACATCAAATACACCGCTGATGCGATCAGAACCGCAGTCGAGCTGTCGGCACGTTACATCAACGACCGCAAGCTGCCCGACAAGGCCATCGACGTGATTGATGAGGCTGGCGCGGCGCAGCATCTGGTGGCGGAAAGCAAACGGCGCAAGACCATCGGGGTCAAAGAGATTGAGGCCGTGGTTGCCAAGATCGCCCGCATCCCGCCCAAGAACGTCACCAAGGACGATGCCGAGGTGCTGAAAGACCTCGAAGCCTCGCTGAAACGGGTGGTCTTTGGGCAGAATCTGGCGATCGAGGCGCTGGCCAGCGCAATCAAACTGGCGCGCGCCGGCCTGCGGGAGCCTGAAAAGCCCATCGGCAACTATCTGTTTGCCGGTCCGACCGGTGTGGGCAAGACCGAGGTGGCGAAACAGCTGGCGGATACGCTGGGCGTTGAACTGCTGCGTTTCGACATGTCGGAATACATGGAGAAACACGCGGTCAGCCGTCTGATCGGCGCACCTCCGGGCTATGTCGGGTTCGATCAGGGGGGTCTGCTGACCGACGGTGTCGACCAGCATCCGCATTGTGTGTTGCTGCTGGACGAGATTGAAAAGGCGCACCCGGACGTGTTCAACATCCTGTTGCAGGTGATGGACCATGGCGAGCTGACTGACCATAACGGTCGTACAGTGAACTTCCGCAACGTGGTGCTGATCATGACCTCGAACGCGGGGGCGCAAGAGCAGGCCAAGGCCGCGATCGGGTTCGGTCGTGACCGTCGAGAGGGCGAAGACACTGCCGCGATTGAACGCATGTTCACGCCGGAATTCCGCAACCGTCTGGATGCCGTGATCTCGTTCGCGCCGCTGCCGAAAGAGGTCATTTTGCAGGTGGTCGAGAAATTCGTCCTGCAACTGGAAGCCCAACTGCTGGATCGTGGTGTGACCATTGATCTGACACCCAAAGCCGCCGAATGGCTGGCGGACAAAGGGTATGACGACAAGATGGGTGCGCGCCCGCTGGGCCGTGTCATTCAGGAATACATCAAGAAACCGCTGGCCGAAGAGTTGCTGTTTGGCAAGCTGGCAAAAGGCGGTGTGGTCCGTGTCTCGGTCAAGAAGGGTGATCTGGATCTTGATATCCTTGGCCCGGATCAACCGCGCATTTCGGGTGACAAGCCTCCGCTTCTGACGGCAGACTGATCGCCCACCGCATCAAACAGAAAACCCGCCTACCAAGGCGGGTTTTCTTCGTTTCGCCCAACACAGACAAGGACTCATCCACTCGACCGGGGTCGCGTTAGCGTCTCGGTTATACTGCGTGTGAAACGCCTGTCTGACATGCGCCGCCTTGATTCTCCAACGGCTCTGGTCACTGTGGCCGGTATCGCCAATAACCGGTTGCGGGGCGGCGGCTTGTTTTCGTGGCTGCTGAGGGCCAGAGGCTTTACCTTTCGGTCAGCTTCAACTCGATCCGGCGGTTTTGCGCGTGTGCCTCCGGCGTATCAGCGGGGTTGACGGGCTGGAATTCGCCAAACCCGTTGGCTGCAAGGCGGTTGGGCGGAATGCCCAGCGCGTCAACCATATAGCGCACAACCGACAGCGCGCGACCCTGGCTGAGCTCCCAGTTGTCGCGATACCGGCCCGACCCCGCCAGAGGAACGTTGTCGGTGTGGCCGTCGACCCGGATCACCCAGTTCAGACCGGGCGGGATTTCAGCAGCGACACTGCGCAGGATGCTGGCCACCTTGGCGACCTCCTGCTGCCCTTCTTCGGACAGCACGGCGGACCCGGTCGGGAACAGAACCTCGGACGAGAACACGAACCGGTCGCCTTCGATGCGCACCCCTTCCTGACCGCCAAGGACATCCCGCAAACGACCAAAAAATTCCGAGCGATAGCGTTGCAGATCCTCGGCCTGTGCCGCCAATTCCTGGTTCTGCCCGGCCAGTGCCTCGGCCTCGGCCTCAAGACGCAGGCGTTCCGCTTCTTCCAGTAGACGTCGCCTGCGTTCTTCGGATGCGGCACGGGCCAGCGCTGCGTTCAGGTCCTGCCCTAATGTCTGAATCTGCACCTCGGCGGCGGCGTTGCGTTCTTCGAAATCGTCTAGCAGCGACTGCAAGGAGCCCAATTGCCCGCGCAAGGCGGCGATCTGCTGGTTCAGCAGTGCGGCTTCTCGCTGCGCTTCGACAGAGATTTCTTTTTCTTCCGAAAGCGTCGCATTGGCGAGGTCCAACAAGGCCTGCCGCTGCTCGGCCAGAGAGCGTTGCGCATCAGCATCCGCCTGCGCTTGCGTCTGCGCCTGCAAAGCGGCTTCAAGCTGGGCCCGCAGTTCATCCGGGTTCACGTCGCCAAACTGACGCTCCAACGCGGCACGCGCCGCCTGTGCTGCGGCCAGCAGGGTGAGTGTGTCTTCGGCCTCTTTGCGTTGCGCTTCCAGAGCAAGTGTCATGGCCGTCAGCTCGGCATCGGCATCCAGAAGGCGGTTACGCAACGCCTCGGCGGCGGCGGCTTCGGCCAGACGGGCGGCTTCTTCATCGCTGAGCTGCTGTTCAAGGGTGGTGATCTGGGCGTCCCGGTCGGCGCTGCCTTGCTCCAGATCCGCCACCAGCGCTTCCAGTGCTTCACGACGGGCAGCGGCCAAACGGGCGGCTTCGGTCTGTGCGTCGATTTCCTCGCGGCTTTGGGCAAGGGCCAGGTTCAACGCCTCTTGCTCGGTCAGCAGTTTCGCGCGCTGCGATTCAAGCACTGCAATATCACCCAGTGCCCGTTCCTGTTCGGCCAGCAGGGCTGCTACCTGCGCTTCAAAATTGGTGATCCGGGTCTGCGCCTGATCCAGAGCGGCAGCCTGGCGGTCGCGCTCGGTGGTCAGTGACGCGATCAGTGACTGGGCTTGCGCCAGATCGTCTTCAGCCTGAGACAGGGTGGTATTCAACGCCCCAAGGCGCGCCTGCAACCGGCTGTTTTCGCGTTCTTCCAGCCCCAGCGCACCCGCCAGCGCCGCGATTTCGTCAGCCAATGTGGTCAGTTCGTCTTCCTGACCCGAGATGGTTTCGCGCAGCACAAACTGGATCACCATGAAGATGGTCAGCACAAAGGTCAGCACCATCAACAGCCCCGTCATCGCGTCGACGAAACCGGGCCAGACCGAGCCCTGGAACCGTTGACCGGTGCGGCGGGACAGCGCCATGGACTATTCTCCTTCCGGCGTGGTGCGTACCGCACCGCGCGGCAGGGTCAGCGCCTTGACCAGCAGTTCAATATCCTTGCGGAACTCATTCATGCTTTCCTGCCGGCCCGCCGAAATCTCTTCGAGGATACGCAGCAGCTGCACATCCATCGAGCGCAGGCGCATCCGGCTTTCGGCGTCGATACCTTCACCCGCACCGTGATCGCGCATGTGATCCAGCAGGGCTTCCTGACCCAGCGCCACGCGTTCCAGCGCCGCCGTAACACTTTCGGTATTGGCCTGACGGTTGTTCATCTCACCGATCACATCGACCAGCAAACCCAGCTTGGCGGAAACCTCGGCCCGGTCGCTTTCCTGCGCAGAGAACAGATCCTGCAAGGCATCCATCTGTTCGGACATGGCGTCCAGCACCGGCGTGAGCACGGCAATTTCGGCACCGCCTTCTTCTCCACCTGCGAAACCTAAGCGGGTGATCGAAGACAGCCATTCTTCAAGCTCGCGATAGAAGCGGTTCTGCCCGTGCCCTGCAAAAACTTCGAGCAAGCCGACGATCAGCGACCCGGCCAGACCCAACAGAGACGATCCGAACGCAACACCCATCCCCTGCAATTGCGCCTCGAGCCCGGTCATCAGGCGGTTGAAAACGGCCAGCCCTTCCTCGCCCTCCTGCGGGTTTAGGCTGCGGATGGTATCGACAATGGCCGGCACGGTTGTCGCCAGTCCAAAGAACGTACCCAAAAGACCCAGATAGATCAGCACGTTGGTGATATAGCGGGTGATTTCACGCTCTTCCTCGACCCGTTCGGCCACAGAATCCAGAATGGAGCGGGTCGAGGTCGAACTGATCTGCGACCGCGCACCCCGTTCGCGCAGCAATGAGGCCAGAGGTGCCAACAATTGCGGTGTGCGGGCGTCTTCACGAACAACACCGCCAACGAATGCCTCGATCCAGCGCACGGACCCGATCAGTTGTGTCACCTGATAGAAACAGGCAAACACGCCGATCAGGAACACCATCAGGATGAAGCCGTTCAGGTACGGGTTGGCGAAGAACACCGGCAACACATAGGGCAGCGCCAGAAACACACCCAGCCCGGACAGGCCGATCGCCATCAACATCAACAGAATCTGTCGCGTTGGATGCGAGAAATGGGGTCTCGCGCCCTGATGTGCCTGCGCCATGCGCGTGGTTCCCGGTATTTGCCTGCTCTGCGTCGAAACTAGCGAAATTCCACTGGTGACGCCAAGAGTTTATGCGGTAATACTGCGCACCCGTTGCGCCAACCACTCAAGATCGGGGTCGCGCAGGCCGATCTCGGCCAGATGTTCGGCAGTGTTGTAGAGGTATTCATCATTCGGGCCGCGTCCGCCAACCGCGTGGGCGATGATCCGGGCCTGATCCTCCAAAGGCATGCCGCCGCAGTATTGCACATGGTCGGCATCGATCACATAGGTCACGGCGTTGACGATGTCGCCATTTTCCAGATGCACATCCAGCATACGTTCGACATAGGCCGACGAGATCAGCTCGCGCTCGCGCAGTTCGTGCAGGGTGCGGTCTTCGTGACCGGTTTCAACCGCAAGGGCCAGACCGGTGCAGATCGCGTTTGCCTGTTCGTCCAGCGCCAGCACCAGACCCGGTTCTTCTTCGGTTCCCCGGTGGTGGATCGAGCTCATGCAGAAGGACCGGGCATAGCCATGCAGTGTCGCGCGTTCGCTGCGTGCGACCGGAAAGCCCGGATTCCACAGCAGCGATCCATAACCGAAAACCCACATCGTCATTGCACTGGTCCTTGCCCGTTTGGGCCTATAAACATCAATTCCGAGGCAGGAAAAAGGGCCAAAGCTCATGCGCCGTGTCATACGAGTAGTCATTTTTATCGGCATCCTGTGGAGCGCCTATTGGTTTGTCGCCGGATATGGCCTGCGCGTGGCAATCACTGGCTGGTTTGATCAACAACAGGCCCGTGGCTGGCTGGCTGATTTCTCGGACGTGACAACGGCAGGGTATCCGACCCACCACTTGACCCGCCTGAACAATCCCGTCCTTGCCGACCCGGTGAATGGCACAGCCTGGAGCGCGGACTGGATCGAATTCGAAAGCCCAGCGATCTGGCCCGGCCGGCAGGTGCTGCGGTTTGCCGAGACGCCCCAACGTCTGTCCTACTACGATCAGACGTCAACGATTGTCGCCGATGATTTGATTGCGGAACTACAGTTGCAACCCGGCGTTTCGCTTGTGCTTGAGAAACTGGCGCTGACGGCAGGGGCTTGGTCGGTGACCGAAAACTCCACAGCACTGGCCGCTGGGGACACCCTAAGCCTGATCATGGCGCAAACATCCCAACCCGAAGCTTATGCCATTACCGCCCGCGCGGATGGGTTCACACCCGGTGACCGGTTGCGGGCCCTTATGAATTCGGCCGCGTCGCTGCCGCAGTCCTTCGAAACGCTGGAACTGGACATGGTCACCACGTTCAGCAAAGTCTGGGACAGGTCGGCGCTGGAACACAGCAGACCGCAGCCCGTGGCCATCGACCTGCGACTGGCCGAGATCAAATGGGGTGGGTTACGCCTGTTTGCGGCTGGTAAGCTGGATGTTGACTCACAGGGTGTTCCGAGCGGTGAGATCGCCGTCAAGGCCGAGAACTGGCGTGATATGATCGACATGGCAAACGCGGCAGGTGCCCTGCCCGATCAGGCGGTTGATCCTGTTACCCGTGCACTGAATTTTCTGGCAGGGTTGGGCGGCAACCCCAATGCGCTGGACCTTCAGCTGAACTTCCGGGATGGTTTTGTAGCCCTGGGGCCGGTGCCGCTGGGCCCTGCCCCGCGGCTGATCCTGCGTTAACGGCAATACGCTCCGCTGCGGTAGCGTGCCGTATCCAGATGGAAATGATCGCGATGGTAGCCGTCCGAGTTCGGCCCCAATACCGTGCCGAACGGGCCACACGCGCCGCGCCAGATCTTCTGCAATTGCTTCTTTGACGGGTTCTTGCGCCATCCTGCCAGGACGGTCACCACCTCACCATCGGCCATTTTGAAGGCTGAAATATCGATGGCCCGTCCTTTGCCGTGCTCGGAAATCCGCGCGCCTTTGCGGTTGTTGCGAGTTCGGCATGTATAATGGGCTGCCACCTGCAATTCGACCACCGGGCCGCGGCGTTTGAAGGTGGGTTTGACCGTTTTGTCGACCCATTTGTTCAGCGCAACTGCGGTGCCGCAATCCATCGTCGCCGGGCGGCTGAGTGCCACACCGGAAACAGAGGTGATCTGCACCGCATCTTTTACGCCACAGGCCGAGTTGTCGCTGCCGACCCTGCCGACGGGCTTGCCCTGAATGGCGATATCTCCGCAAACTGACCCTTTACGCAGCTTGCGCTTCTTGAAAAGCACCTGCTGTTCAAGCGATTCAGGTCTCAAGTAAGGCATCAGCGAAGTGTCGGGCCCCAGCAGTGGCAATTCCGATGGTCGCGCCAAGGCGGCAGTGACCTGCGGTGAAACCGGGCGTGAGATAGGGCGCAGATCAGTTATAGCCGCCACTGAAACCGGGGCAATGGCAGACACAACCTGAACGTTGTGCTGATCCAGAATCGGACGTGCGGGAGGAACCAGAGATCGTTCCAGAGGTGTTGCCTGTGTGGCCACGGCGCACAACGCCATGATCCCGATCAGAAATTGCCCCCGGTATAACCTCATGAACCTGCCTTTCCCCGCCCGAAATCCGGTGCGTCGGTGTCCTGCCCCGCATCGATGATGCCGCGACGAATAGCACGGGTATGGGTGAAGTAGTCAAACAAATGTTCCCCGTCCCCGGTCCGGATGGCACGTTGCAGCGCAAACAGCTCTTCCGTGAACCGGCCCAGGATTTCCAGCGTCGCGTCTTTGTTGGACAGGAACACATCGCGCCACATGGTCGGGTCGGATGCGGCGATGCGAGTGAAGTCCCGGAAACCCGCGGCCGAGTATTTGATCACTTCGCTATCGGTCACCCGGCGCAGATCGTCGGCCACGCCAACCATCGTGTAGGCGATCAGGTGCGGCGCATGGGACGTGACAGCCAGAACCAGATCGTGATGATCGGCGTCCATCTCATCGACATGGGAGCCCATACCTTCCCACAACGCCCGAAGGCGGGCGATTGCATCCGGGTCGGTCCCTTCGACGGGCACCAGCAGGCACCAGCGATTGTCGAACAATTTGGCAAATCCCGATTCCGGACCGGAATGTTCCGTCCCTGCCAAAGGATGCGCGGGAATGAAATGCACACCTTCGGGGATATGCGGCTGAACTGCGTGAATGACATGCCGCTTGACTGACCCCACATCCGACAGGGTCGCGCCGGGCTTGAGCACGGGTGCGATGTCTTCTGCGACGGCCCCCATTGCCCCCACAGGCACGCAAAGAACGACAAGATCAGCACCTTCGACCGCTTCGCGCGCCGTGTCACAGACGCGGTCGCACAGCCCGATTCTGCGCGCGGTGTCACGTGTCGCCTCGGACCGGGCATAGCCGGTCACTTCCCCGGCCAAGCCCCCACGCTTGATCGCCCAGAACATGGAGGAGGCAATCAGGCCCAGCCCGATCAGCGCAACCCGGTCGTAAATCTGACTCATGCTGCGCCCTCTTTGAATGCTGTAATCACCGCAACGACGCGGTGGCAGGCTTCCTCATCGCCCACGGTGATCCGCAGGGCATTCGGCAGGTTGTAGCCTGCAACCCGGCGGACAATCAAACCCTGCGTTTTCAGATAGTCATCACAGGCCTCGGCCTCGGCCCTATCGGCAAAACGCGCGAGGATGAAATTGGTACAGGACGGGTCCGAGGGTACGCCAATCTTGTCCAGCTCCTCGGCCAGCCACACCCGAAGGCGCGCATTTTCAGATTGGCAGAACGTCAGGAAATCGACGTCGCTGATCGCTGCTTCGGCTGCGGCCAGGGCTGTCAAAGACAGGTTGAAGGGCTGACGCACCCGGTTCAGAACATCGATAATCGATTGGTGCGCATACCCCCAGCCGATCCGCATCCCGCCCAGCCCGTACACTTTCGAGAATGTGCGGGTCATGATTACGTTCTCATACGCATCCACCAAAGACGCGCCGCCATCGAAACCGTCGACAAATTCGGCATAGGCTCCGTCCAGAACCATCAGGCAAGTATCAGGCAGACCCTGCGCCAGATGGTCCAGCTCGTCGTTCGAGATCATGGTCGAGGTCGGGTTACCGGGGTTGGTCACAAACACGATCCGCGTCTGGCTGGTTACGGCGGCCAGAATGGCATCCACATCGACTTTGCGGTCGCGCTCGGCCACCATGACCGGTGCGGCACCTGCCATGCGGGCGATGATCGGGTACATGGAGAACCCGTGCTCGGTATAGATCACCTCATCCCCCGGCCCTGCATAGGCCTGAGCGATGAATTGCAGCACCTCGTCGCTGCCGACACCGCAGATGATCTGCGCAGGGTCCAGCCCGTGACGTGCGCCGATAGCCGCGCGCAAACTGGCGTGGTCGGTGTTGGGGTACCGATGCAAAGTGGCCGCGCTGTCGCGCACCGCCTCAATCGCCTTGGGGCTGGGGCCGAACGGGTTCTCGTTCGAGCTCAGCTTGATCACATGCTCAACACCCGCCACATGTGACTGGCCGCCCTGATAAAGCGCGATGTCCATAATGCCGGGTTGCGGGGTGATCTTGGTCATGAGAGGCTCCGTTGATTGGGCCCCTCATACCTGTCTCAACGGATTGAGAAAAGCGGCAATTCCATTATGCGGCCTTGAAGCGCGCAGTCGCCGGGTCGGCGTTGTAATACGGTACGAATTCCTCGGTACGGCGCGACAGGTCATTGACACTGTCGATGATGAATTGAACCGTTTCCTCGCTCATCAGGTACGAGAAATTCAGGCGTACCCAGCCGGGTTTCTTCATCTCTTCGCCCGCAGACAAGGCCGCGTGCAGCGCCTCGGACGCGGCGCGGTCAATCCCCAGCAGGCGGTGGGCATAAGGCCCTGCGCAGGCACAGCCGCCGCGTGCCTGAATGCCGTAGACGTCGCTGAGCATCCGGGTAAACAGCTGCTGATGCACGGGCTGCCCCGCATTGTCGCGCACGAGGAAAGAGAAGATCGGCAGGCGATGCGGGTTATTGACCCCAAGCAATGTCAGGTTCGGATTATCCTTCCACCCGTGCAGCGCCATCTGGTTGTACTGCGCCTCGCGCCTTGCGATTTCTTCCGTGCCGACGACATCCTTGACGATAAAGGCCAGCGCCGCGCGGATGTCGCCGATCACGTTGGGCGTTCCCGCCTCTTCCCGCGCAGACAGGTCCGCGTTGTAGTCATGCCGCCACGGTGACACGAAACTTACGGTGCCACCACCCGGCCAGCTGGGGCAGTTCCGTTTGGCTGCAGCCCGGTTTACGATCAGAACACCCGAGGCCCCCGGACCGCCCGGAAACTTGTGCGGGGAAACGACGATCGCATCCTTGCGCGCGTCCGCCGGCCCCATATCCATCGGCAGGTAAGGCCCGCCTCCGGCGTAATCCCAAATCGCCACGGCACCATGCGCCTTGAGCAACCGCGTCACCGGATCAGGGTCAGTGACAATTCCGGTTACATTGGACGCCGCCGAAAAGGAACCGATCAGAAGATCTGCGCCTGCATGGGTCAACAGCGCGGTTTCCAGCGCCCCCAGGTCAACACCGCCACCTTCGGCTTCGGGGATTTCAACCACAAGTGCCTTGCTTTCCCGCCACGGCAGGATGTTCGAGTGATGCTCGTAAGGACCAATCAAGACAACCGGTTGGTCGGCCTCTGCCACCCCGAGCAGGCTGACCAACCGGTTGAGCCCCGCAGTGGCACCAGACCCGGTGAAGATCACCGCATCCTCTTCCTGGGCACCTACAATGCGGGCTATTTCCGCCCGCGCCTCGCGGCGCAGATGTGTCATGTAAGATCCGCAGTAAGAGGCCTCGGTGTGGCTGTTCGCGTAAAACGGCAACACATGTTGCGCCACAAAGTCTTCGACCTGCCGCAAGGCGCGACCCGAAGCGACGTAATCCGCATAGACAAGCGGCACGTCCCCATGCAGACCCGGGATCAGAACATTCTCTCCGATCAGCCCATCGCGCAGGTTTGAATTGTGAGCGGTGGAACAGAGTTCCGCACGAAACTTGGACAGGGACATTGCATTGGCTCCTAACTGCCCGAGTAATGTGATTTATTATTCGCGCGAAAACTTCACCTATAATTGCGTAGATTTTAAATACTTTGTGTCATATGATTAGTTATGTCATCTAAAATAGATCAAATTGACACACGCGTTCTGAAAGAGCTGCAAAAGGACGCCACCCTGTCGCAACGGGAATTGGCGGATCGTGTAGGGCTTTCCCAGAACGCCTGCTGGCGACGTCTGAAGGCTTTGAACGAAGATGGTGTCCTGATCGGTTCAACCGCCCGCATCGCACGCGAGAAATTGGGGCTGAGCCTTGTGGTCTTTGTCATGCTGCGCACGCGGCATCATTCGACCGAGTGGCTACAGGCCTTTCGCAGCCACGTTCTGACGATCCCCGAGGTCGTGGATTTTCATCGTATCGGCGGTGATTATGATTATCAGCTGAAAGTCGTTACACAGGATATGGCGTCTTACGACAAGGTGTATCAACGGCTGATCGAAAAGGTCGAGCTGGACAGTGTCACGTCGTATTTCGCGATGGAAGCAATCGCCGAGGGACGACCATTGCCGATATGATCACGCCGTAAACAGCGGGCGTTTTTGTTTGAAAAAGGGTACCGCGATGTCGCGGAACGCGACCAGTTTTGCCGAAGGCCAAACATCCGGGTGCGCCACGATCCAGATATCTGCGTAGGGTTGCGGTGAAAGGATCGGAACCTGCACCAAGCCCCGAAGTGAGCGGCCCAGAAACACCGGCATACGCACAACGCCCAACCCTGATTGTGCGGCACCCGCCATCGCGACCATGTCATCAAAGCGCATATGTATGCGCGAGTTTGGATAGATTTTGTCGACGCCGTCCGGCAGGTTCGGTTGCTTTTCGTAAAGCAACCAATCCACGGGCGCGTTCGGATCTTGCTGCATTCGCGCGGCCCATTCCGACGTGGCAAAACAAGCGCTGTGCTGTTGCGTCAGGCGCAGACCTTTCAACGTATCGCCGGGGTTGCGGCTGATCCGGATCGCAATGTCGGCTTCGCGTCGATTAAGATCTAGAATCTCGTTTGCCGCGCGCACCTGCAAAGACACAGCAGGGTGCATTTGAGCAAACTCGCCCAGCGCCGGGGCCAGTACATGGGCAATTAACAGTTGCGGCGCGGTTAAGGTCAGTTGCCCTTCCAACCGGGCATCCCGCCCTGACAAACCGCGCAGCATTTCGTGTTCTGCGCTTTCCATCCGGGCAGCATACGCAGCGACTAGGTGCGCTGCTTCTGTCGGCCGATACCCGTCGGCCAGCCTTTCGAACAGCACTTCACCTGTCGCAGCTTCGGCGCGCGCTATACGGCGCGCGACAGTTGTGTAGTTGACGCCAAGCACTTGTGCCGCGGCGGACAGGGTACGCCTTCGAACCACGGCAAGTACGGCCCGGTAATCATCCCAATGAATATCCATACATGCAAATTCGCACATCATTGATGCAAATACACGCGTTTTCGCAAAGCAGATCACACCCTAGCTTTTACCCACACATCAAGGAGCAAAGCCATGATCTATGCCTACGCAAAACTTACCGTAAAGAATCCCGACGCTCTGGCCGCTTATCGCGAACAGGCCGGGCCTGCACTGGCCCGCCATGGCGGAAAGGTCGAACACGCCACCGCAGAAACAACCGCGCTGGACGGCGCGCCGGACTTGCCTGATGTTGCAGCCCTGCTTTCCTTTCCCAACCGGGACGCGGCGCTGGGATGGATCAACGACCCGGAACTAAAAGACATCCATGAGCTGCGTCGCAGCGCAGGCGCGTCAGATATCGTTCTGCTAGGCTGAAAATGAAAAGAGCCGCACCCAAAGGTGCGGCTCTGAATTCCGGATCGGAATGCGAAGATCAGTTCTTCGCGTAGAATTCGACGACCAGGTTCGGTTCCATCATGACCGGGTACGGCACATCACTCAGGCCCGGTGCGCGAACGAAGGTTGCAGTCATTTTCGAATGGTCGGCGTCGATGTAGTCAGGAACATCACGCTCGGCCAGGGCAACAGCTTCCAGAACAACAGCCAGTTGCTTGGACTTGTCACGCACTTCGATGACGTCGCCTTCTTTGACACGGTAGCTGGGGATGTTGACACGCTTGCCGTTCACTTTGACGTGACCGTGGTTCACGAACTGACGCGCAGCGAAGACGGTCGGTACGAACTTGGCGCGATAGACGACGGCGTCCAGACGGCGCTCCAGCAGGCCGATCAGGTTTTCACCGGTGTCGCCTTTTACACGCTCGGCTTCGGCATAGATGCGGCGGAACTGCTTTTCGGTCAGGTCGCCGTAGTAGCCTTTCAGCTTCTGCTTGGCACGCAGCTGCAGACCGAAGTCTGACAGTTTGCCTTTGCGGCGCTGGCCGTGCTGGCCGGGGCCGTATTCACGACGGTTGACCGGGGATTTCGGACGACCCCAGATGTTTTCGCCCATCCGGCGGTCGATTTTGTATTTGGCAGACGTGCGTTTGGTCACGGCTGATCTCCTTCTTTAGG
Organism: Ruegeria sp. BHSA123; assembly: GCF_059613425.1. Lineage (NCBI taxonomy): Bacteria > Pseudomonadati > Pseudomonadota > Alphaproteobacteria > Rhodobacterales > Roseobacteraceae > Ruegeria > Ruegeria sp. BHSA123. Next base: position 35,466 of record NZ_JBXWSL010000025.1, read on the forward strand.
TCGATGCCCAAACGGGCAACTATGAAGGGCGTTGTCCTCTTGAGGTTTCCCTCATGACAGGCTTCCCCTTGCGGGGGCCACCAACACCAATGAAGCCGCGCTTATATCCGCAAAGCCAGCAGAGTCAACACGGCATTCAACGCAGTTTCGAATATCTGCAAAGATATGTTCGCCGCAGGCAGCACAGGCTCCTGCACGTACAGCGACGACCGCCGTCACACCGCTTTTGTCAAGAAAAATACAGGTCGCGTTCAGGCCGGAAATGCAACGACATTCCCGCCGCCTTCAACACCCGCCTTGTGCACCATCACAACCTCGGTCACGTCGACGATCCAGAATTCTTCATCCCGTGGTGGGCAAGCGCCATCGAAAACGATGGTCGGCGCTGCATCATTGGTGTCGGCAACAAGGTTGGCTGAAAACCGCAGCGACCCATTGGTAAGTGTCAAAGCGCCGGTCACATTGCCGGAAACTTCCCGGACAATCTGAAAGCGGTTCTGCAGACGGGTTGCAGCGCCCCGCGCATATCCTATCTGTTCGATGCTGTTTTCGGCCTCGGCGCTCAGCACTATCGCCTGTCCGCGCCATGACCAAGCCGCGCCGACGGCCAGACAAGCCAGAGGCGCGTCCTCGAGTCCGTCAATTTCAGTTTGATCCCATGAAATGGCTACCTGACCGTTAACTCCGGCTCTCATCTGCCCACTCGCACTATTTAACATCCCGATATTCAATCATTGCTTATCAGCACAAAATCCGGCGGAAAAGAGACGGGAATGCAGCATTCACAAGAATGTTGCAGAAGTGAATCAAAAATATGTGTTCGACCTGAAATCAATACGCGCCTGCGAACAATCCCGTGTCTTGTTCGTTGCCGGCCGTCCGAACATCAACTGGCTGCGACTGATCAGGGTTCGAAATAGAAACCACCGCCCAGAAAAGCGATGGCCACGCTTGCGTGGCCAGACACTCACTCTGTCGGGTCAAATTGATGAGCGCTGACTTTCGTGCCGCGCCTCATATCTACCCGCATTTGGAATGACCGCAGCTGCGGCAGGTCATGCAGCCTTCGATCATGACCATGTCATACTGACCACAGGACGGGCAGGCTTTGCCGCGTGGCGCGTCCAGGTTCACCACCTGCGCCTGGGGGTCGGATTTCAGCCCCATCCCCTCGCCTTCCAGAAAGCCGATGGCAACCATGTGCTGTTCGATCACGCCCCCGATCGCGGCCAGGATCGATGGGATATACTTGCCTTTGACCCACGCCCCGCCGCGCGGGTCGAAAACGGCCTTCAGCTCCTCGACCACAAAGGACACGTCCCCACCCCGGCGGAACACGGCCGAGATCATCCGCGTCAGCGCCAGTGTCCAGGCGTAATGCTCCATGTTCTTAGAGTTGATGAACACTTCGAACGGGCGGCGGCGGCCCGAGATGATGATGTCGTTGATGGTCAGATAAATCGCGTGCTCGCTATCGGGCCATTTCAGCTTGTAGGTCGACCCCTCCAGCGATTGCGGGCGATCCAGCGGTTCGGACATGTAGATGACGTCGCCGCTTTCAATTTCATGAGGCGCATTCGCGCTTTCCCCCGGCACCTTGTCGTCGCTTTCCGAAACGGTCAGAACCGACCCCGTCACATCGTTGGGCCGGTACGTCGTGCACCCTTTGCAGCCCTGATCCCAGGCCTGCATGTAGACGTCCTTGAAG